>JACQOL010000177.1 GCA_016202555.1 Chloroflexota bacterium
AATTTTCCCATAGCCGGTAACGACGGCATCAGCCGGCACCTCACCGACGGCACTTCTGCCCACGGTGAACATCCCGATTTCGCGGAAGGTTCCTTTATCCAGCAGGGCTTCGATTCGCTCACGGGCGGTTAGCTTCCCCCGTTTTTTCTGTCTTTCCACCCCGGCACTCCCACCCATCCCGGCTACTTTGTTCCGGCGCGAGGCTAAATCGGCTAATTGTTGTGCCTTTTTCCCAGTATCTTCAGTCATTTAACACCCCCTGGTTCTAGCGATGCTCTTCTTGTTCCCTTAGTGTACAGGAAGGCTAGCACAAAACATAGTAATTATAAAGAACTAATTATGCTTCTTTAGTCCAGTTGCGCATCATCTCCTTGACGCGCTGGGCGAGATTAGGATTAGCCCGCAGGCGGTCAATAAAAACAGGACAGGCCTCCAGCAGTGAGTTCTGGGCCGCCGCCGCCATACTGGATAAAAGGTTTCTCATTGCCAGGTCAGCCTGTAGCGAGCTATCCATCCCCGGTGCTGAGGATTCCAATTGACGGCGGATATCATCAGCGGTGAACTTCATCGGCGTAATACAGGACTTATACCACGGGCACTCCTTACATTGGACTACCCCATAAGCTTCATGCAAAACATCCCCCATGTTCCAGCCTCCTCTTATCTTACTATCCTAAAGACCTGATTAGCTTCCAAATAATGACCTCACAAAGTACCGTTATGTCCTCAGTGGGCAGGTAGTCAGCAATGGTGGCATCAAATAATATGTTACCCTGGGGAGACAGCTCATCATCACCCCGCCATAAGATTATAGTTATCGGCACCCGACTGAAGGCAAGAATAGTTACCGCCGTATCACCATAATCGGCTCTATGACCACCTAGCTTCTCTCCGGTTTCTAGTAAGAGACGGGGTTCCTTAGCAAAGCGGTCAAGGAGAGGCTTGATTGTCCTCAGGTAAAATGTCGGGAAGTAGACACTGCCTTCGGGCAGTTCCCGGAAGGTAATCAGTTTATTAGCCGCCGGCGTGCCTTTAGCCGAGATGAAATAGTGAAGGATGAGAATCCTGTCCCTGAGCGGAACTTCCTCATCACTACCTACCGGTGCTACCTTAGCATCAGGAAGTGTGAGCAGATAGGGACGGTTGAGATACTGGATGATGATTTCTGGCTGGGAATCTCTTATTCGATAGTGAGCACCAGTCTTACGGCATTGCTCCTCGATATCGTTAATGCCGGCGAGCTGTTCAGAGGCAAGATTAAATACATCTCCATAATTCCTCGGTTCAGGTAGTGGTACACGCGGCTTGTTTTCCATTTGACCACCAGGTTCTCTTAAAGTCCCGCTGCTGCCAGTATCTGAGGTACCTTCTTCTCCCAGCCGATAGCCATAATATGCACCCCCTGGCAGATATCTTTGAGGTTCTTAATCAGGTCAGCCGCAATCTGTATCCCGGTTTGGGTTTTATCTTCAGCGGTAGTCATTTTTTTAATCAACTCATCAGGCACCAGGATACCAGCGACATTCTTATTCATAAACTTAGCCATACCCGCCGATTTTAAGGGGATTACGCCAGCTAAGACCGGTACTTTAAATCTCTCCACTCTTTTCATAAACTTGGCAAAGAGATTAACATCATAAATCGCCTGTGTTTGAAAAAAGCGGGCGCCATTGTTGATTTTTTTCTCCATTTTAATAATCTGCATTTCAAAGCTAGCTTCAGTATCAGCTCCGGGGTTCACTGCTGCCCCGGGGAAGAAATTAGTTTTCCCTTTAAGCTCATTACCGACCATATCATAGCCGGCATTTAAGCGGCTGATGACCCAGAGTAACTGCACCGAATCTAAATCAAAAACCGGCTTAGCCTGGGGATGGTCGCCAAGTGAGGGCACATCACCAGTCAGGGCCAGCACATTCTCAATACCCAGTACCGAGGCACTTAACAGGTCTGACTGCAGGGCGATACGGTTCCGGTCCCGACAGGTCATCTGGAAGACCGGCTCAAGCCCTTTTTCTTTTAGCAGATGACTGGTAACCATGGAACCGAGCCTCATCATTGAGCTTTGTTGGTCAGTAACATTTGCCGCATCTATCTTTCCCCGTAACAGCTCAGCCACCTCAAGCAGTTCGGTCGTGTCCGTCCCCTTTATCGGGGCTACTTCAGCAGTAACGATAAATTTGCCTGTCTCAATCAGTTGTTTTAGGCTCATTTTATCCTTCCTCTTCTAAACGGTAATTCTAAAAAGTTAACCCCGCTTAAGGTAGAGCAACTTCTGCCGTGCGCGGTATTTTCATTCGGCTGTAATCCTTGGGGGGAACAAAATCGGTTAGCTTATCCAGCATGCCTAATTTCTTGAGTCGCTCATATATCAAAACCCAGACGCAGTCATGTTCCGGTTGCTGCTCACATTTGCCTTCCCTGGCACCACCACAGGGGCCACATAGCATTCCCTTGGCACAGCGCGTTACCGGGCAAATACCAGTAGTTAAACCAAGGACACACTGACCACACTGGATACAGATTTCAATAAAACGCCCCGGGCTCTGTTCCCAGCCGATGAACATGGTATCCAGTCCCGGGTAAACCGGCTTGTCGCTGTAAGCAGCCACCGTCTGAACACCAAAACCACAAGTCATTACCAGAATCGCATCAGCTGCTGCCACCGCCTCGGATTCCTCCTTCAGGGCATACTTAGTTAAGGGGTCACAGGTAGTCGGGACGACCATCCAGCCAGTAACTTCCTTACCGGCGGCTTTAAGCTGCTCCTTCATCGCCAGCACCTCAGCTTTACCACCGGTATGGCACGTGGTAGCGCAGGTGCCGCACCCGATGAGATGTATTCTTTTATGTTTCTCAAGCAGCTTCATAATTTCGGCTAATGGTTTTGTCTCGGTTATTGTTTTCATGCTGTTACACCCCTCACCTTTTCTCGGATTCGGCTTTCATAAGAGCCTTTAAAATAGCGTAAACTATCAATTACTGGATTGGGCGCTGCTTGTCCCAGTCCACAGAGAGAGGCAAGCATCATCGCTTCGGATAACTCGTTTAAAATTCTAAAATCTCGCTCTTGTCCCTCACCGCGAGAGAATCTCTCCAGAATTTCAACCATTACCTCAGTGCCTTCCCGGCAGGGGGAACACTTGCCGCAAGACTCCTCAGCCAGGAACTCCATCGTTCGATAAACAATATCAACAACATCCCGGCTGTCATTAAAGATGGTTACCCCGCCGGCGCCGAGCGTGCCCTCAAAGCTGAGGGGGGTATCTATCATCTCATAAGGTAAAATCCTGCCCGTAGCCCCACCAATTTGAATTATCTTGACCTTTTCGGCCAAGGCTAATCCCTCAACTAGTTCCCGTAACTGGCTGCCCATAACTAATTCGTAGACGCCCGGTTTTTTGACATCGCCACTTACTGAAAAGACCTTGGTGCCCTTGCTCTTTTCTGTCCCCATCTGGGCAAACCAACCGGCTCCGTTGAGGATAATCTGGGGGATATTCATCATGGTTTCGACATTATTGATGCTGGTTGGGTTTTTCCAGAGTCCTTCTGATGTTGGGAAGGGGGGTTTAAAGCGAGCCTCTCCCCGCTTGCCTTCAATGGAATCCATCAAAGCCGATTCCTCACCACAGATATAGGCACCGGCGCCTTCACGAATTTCGAGAGTAAAGTGCTCTAAAAATCCTTTTTCTTTGGCTTGAGCAATCGCCCTAGTTAATAAATTAAGGAGATGATGGTATTCGCTGCGCAGGTAGATATAACCTCTTTTTGCCCCGGTAGCATAGCCAGCAATCGCCAGCCCCTCAATCAGAGTGAACGGGTCGTTGCTCAGCAGATACCTGTCTTTAAATGTGCCCACTTCCCCCTCATCGGCATTACAAATAATAAATTTCTCATCCCCAGCGGCATTTCGCACCAGTTCCCATTTCAGCCCACAGGGGAAGCCAGCCCCTCCCCGACCCCGTAGCCCAGATGCCTTTACCTCCCCGATTACTTGCTCGGGAGTCATCTCATTCAGGGCTTTCTTCAAAGCCTTAAACCCATCCTGAGATAAGTAGGTATTGATATCGTTCGGGTTAATAATCCCGCAGTTTTTTAAGACAACTCGTTTTTCTGGCACTTTATCATCCTCACTAGAATGTAACTGGAGTTTTTATTTATAAG
>JACQOL010000178.1 GCA_016202555.1 Chloroflexota bacterium
CTGGTTAACGGGTTGAGCGCGAAAATCGCCAAGTGGATTAGTAAATACGTAAAAGTGAGGCTATAGAGCCGTGCAAAGGGCATTCGGTATCTTACACAATATTTGGTGAAGTATTGATTCTCGTTGTGACTACTCCTTTAGTGTAAAGGTCTTGGCAAAAGTTCTACCTTTTATCATACGTGGCTCACTCTAAGGCTTGACCTGATGCTTGAAGTTTTGGTATCATCTACTCAGTTGAATTTTGTCTGTAGAGGAGGATTATCAATGACTAAAGAAGAAGCCTTGGACTTACTGAGAAACAATGTGGCTCAATTTGTTGAGCTTCGTAAAAATTATAAGGAGCGTCTAGACCTCCATGGTGTTGACCTCAGCCGAACTAACCTTAAAGGAGCCGACTTACGGGGGACTGACTTTAACGGGGCTAACTTTCAAGGAGCTAACCTTAACGACGCCAATCTTGGTGGAAGCGATGTTCAAAATGCTGATTTTCGGGGGGCTGACCTGACCAACATTAATTTCCATCACTCTAAAATACAAGGAACTGATATGCGTGGCGCTAAAGTTACTCCTAATACCGCAATGGGTCGTTTCTGTGTTAATCTGGCTTCTTTTGATAAAGTGCGCTGGGACAAATCTTTCTTAGAAGGGGTTCTGGCTATCCTTAACCAGAACAAAGATTGGCAAATAGAATATAAGCTCTCTCCGAAGACGACTTCCCATCAAAAGTAGTGAGGGACCGTCCTACAGACTTTAGTATCGCCTCAGTCTGTTTGCCCGGTAGCTTGTCGTCTGTGGTTCTTAAAATAGATTTCTTATCGCTTAAGCTAATTTAAGGTTAGGCACCACATCTAAATCTAAACCATCTATTTTACCAGCCTGGAAGCGGTAGTAACCACAGCTAGCAATCATTGAGGCATTATCAGTGCACAGTTTTAAGGGAGGAATCAGAACCGGAAGGGAAGAGTTTGTCATCAGCGACTGGCGAAGAAATCCATTGGCGGCTACCCCACCTGCCAGTAAGATTTGCTTCACCCGATACTCTCTGGCGGCGGCTACCGTCTTGGTCACCAGGACATCAGCTACCGCCTCCTGAAAGCTGGCGGCGGCATCGGCCTTACTGGTAATCTTATCCTCCTCGACTAATCTCCGTAAGGCGGTCTTGATACCGCTAAAGCTGAAATCATTAGTTCCTTTCAGCCAGGCGCGGGGTAATGGGATAGATGCCGTGCCGCTTCGGGCGGCTTGTTCAATTGCCGGACCGCCGGGGTAGCCCAGTCCCAGTATCCGGGCGGCTTTATCAAAGGCTTCACCAGCAGCGTCATCCCGTGTCCGCCCCAATAGTGTATAGTCCTGGTGTTCTTTCATTAGAATCAGGTCGCTATGTCCCCCGGAAACAATGAGGCATACCAGAGGAAAGACCGGTGCTGAATCCGGGGTGGCGTCAATTAGCCAGTTAGCGTAGATATGACCTTCTAGGTGATTCATCCCGATAATCGGTAAGTCGTGAGCCATAGCGATTGCCTTCGCCACATTTACCCCTACCAGCAAGGAGCCAGCCAAGCCAGGGCCAATGGTAACCGCAATACCGTCCAAATCATTCCAGGTAACCTTGGCCTTAGCTATCGCCTGTTTAATAATCGGGATAATGGTTAGGATGTGCTGGCGGGAGGCGACCTCAGGCACAATCCCCCCATAGCGGGCATGTATTTCCACCTGAGAAGCAATCTGATTGGACAGGATGACAACTCCATTCTCGACTACGGCGGCAGCGGTTTCATCACAAGAAGTCTCAATACCCAGAATTTTCATATATCTGGATTATAACAGCAACGGGTCTCTTTTGACACCCTTTTCTACTGCTGGTATTATGGACTTACATAAGGGGTATATGGAAGGTATTAATGGTTTATATTTAGTCCTCTTTTTGGTCAGTCTGGTGCTGGCTGCCTTTTTCTGCAGTGCCGAGACCGCTTTTGTCAGCATGCAGAAGCTTCGGCTTCACCATCTGGTTCAAAACGGTCAGCCCAATGCGGATATAGTAGCGAAGATTGTTGACCATCCTGATAAATTTCTGGCGACCGTGCTTTTTGGCATTAACTTCTTCGAGACAGCGGTGGCCACTTTAGGCACAGTTATGGCGGTTTCCCTCTGGGGAGAAAACATGGGGGCAGCCCTAGCGACTCTGTTGATTACCATCATAACGCTGGTTTTAGTCGAGTTTATCCCGAAAAGTATCGCTATCCGTTATGGTGAGAAGATTGTTTTGAGCTATGCCCGTCCAATAGAGTTTGCTTCTATCCTGTTTTATCCTGCTGTTTACGTCCTGAGACATATTGGTATCAGACTCACCGGTCTGGTGGGGGATGGGCTTGAAGTGAAACCGACGATGAGCGAAGAAGAGTTTCATACCGCCATTAGAGTGGGTGAAGCCGAGGGAGTTGTGGAAGGAGAGGCGGCTGATATGCTGCATGCTGTCTTTGATTTTGGTGACCGGCCGGTGCGTGAGATTATGGTGCCACGCCCGGAGGTTGTCTTTATCGAGCATGGCTCGACGATAGCTGATTTCCTGGCTCTTTATGCTCAATTTCCTCTTTCTCGCTTCCCGGTATATCAAGACAATCGGGATAATGTGGTTGGTATCCTGCCAATTAAAGATATTTTGATGGCCCTGGCTAAGGGCACGATAAAAAACGAGAGTCTCATTGATGAGCTAGTGCGCCCGGCTTACTTTACTCCAGAGAGCAAACGAATTAATGAGCTTTTTGCCGAGATGCGGGATAAAAACTTCCATATGGCGGTAGTGGTGGATGAATTTGGTGGTACGGCGGGGATAGTTAGCCTGAGTAAGCTGATTGAGGAAGTGGTTGGACCGGTGGGAGATGAGATGGTAGGTGCCGAAAAGGAATTTGAAATAATCAATGAGCACACTTTTCAGATTGATGGCAGTATGCGCATTGAGGAAGTCAACGAAGAAATGGGTTTGGAGTTGCCCGAGGGTGATTATGAAACAGTCGCCGGCTTTGTGCTCAGTCTTCTGGGGCAGATACCGAAAGTGAACGAGCAGATAAGGTATAAAGACTTGAAGCTGGTGGTTATTGAAATGCGAGGGGCTAAGATTGAGAAAATTCTGCTGACCAGGGAAAGCCATGCTGCGTCTGCGACTTCGGCTTAGCCGAGGACAGGAACTAAAGTTCATTTCTCATCTGGACATAATACGGCTGTGGGAAAGAGCATTGTGTCGTGCTCAGATACCACTGGCTTACTCGGAAGGCTTTAGTCCTCACCCCCGAATATCCCTGGCTGCCCCTCTCCCGGTGGGGGTAACCAGCGAAGCTGAATTTATGGATATTTTTATTACCAAATGGGTCTCGCCACAATGGTTCACCACTATCGTTAGCCGGCAACTACCACAGGGCACTGAAATAATGGGGGTGTATCCAATAGTGTTAACGATGTCATCACTGCAATCGCAAGTTCGCTATGCCGAATATCGGGTTGAAGTGGCAATGGAAAAGAGTCAACAGGATGTTGCCGCCGCCATTTCGACTCTGCTCTCAGTAGAACATCTGCCGTGGCACCACCAGAGAGATACCGGGTGGCGAAGCTATGACCTCAGGGTTTTAATTGATGACCTGTGGCTTATCGATTGTAATCACTCGTATTGCACCATCGGGATGAGGTTACGTTGTGATAGCGGCGGTTCAGGTCGGCCAGAGCAGGTTATTTCCGCCCTGGGTTTTACCCACTACCCGCAATCGATACACCGCACCAAGCTTATCCTCGAAGTCTAGATAAGACGGTATGAGCAGGCTCGTCTACACTTATGCTATTGACAAATTAAGCTGCGTCAGTCTGGTATCAGATGATGACACCGTCGTTGAAATCCAGGTTTTATGGTAAGCATCATTAGCGTTCTATTAGCGCGTGAATAAATGAACGAAAGAGAAGGACATCAGGGAGCAATAGAGTCCAGAGTGCTGGATTTTATCCAGAAGCATCACTTGCTCGCCGGTCAACACCGGCTGGTGGTGGCAGTATCCGGTGGGCAGGATTCGGTTTGTCTGCTTCACGTCCTGGTGAAACTTCAGGAAGAACTGAAGCTCAAGCTCCATGTGGCTCACCTTAACCACCAACTGCGAGGTGCCGAGTCAGAGGCAGATGCTCAGTATGTTGCTCAGTTGGCCGGACAGCTCGGTATCCCAGCGACTATCGAACAGCGTGATGTGAAAGCTTACCAAGCTTATCAGCGTATTTCCTTGGAAGAAGCCTCTCGTGAGGTGCGATATACCTTTCTGGAGGCAGTGGCTAAATCTATCGGAGCCGACCGGGTGGCAGTCGGGCATACTACTGATGACCACATCGAGACAATACTGATGCATCTTATCCGGGGGACAGGAACCAGAGGACTTCGCGGCTTGCAGCCAACTAACCGGTGGCAGCCTTCGGGCGGTAGCCTGACTATCATCAGACCGTTACTACGAGTAAGCCGAGCAGAGACCGCTGACTACTGCCAGGAACATCAGCTTATCTTCAGGGTAGATGCCTCCAATCTGTCACTATCACCGCTAAGAAATAGAATTCGTCAACAGCTCGTGCCCTTGCTGAAGAGCTATAATCCTCGTGCAGTTGAAGCCCTGCTCCGTACTGCCCGCATTGCTGGTGATGAACTCGTTTTCTTGGAGAAAGAGGCTAGACGGTTATGGGTAAGTATTGTTCGCAGGCAAGGTGACACCATTATCTTCGATAAAATAGGGTTGCTTGAATTACCTTCAGCACTGCAACGCTACCTGCTGAGGATGTCCTTAGAAAAGTTGTTGGGTAACCTTAAAGATATTGAGGCCCGCCATATTGAAGAAATAGTGGCTTTTTTAACCAAACCAGCCGGGAAAAGAATCAGTCTACCCGGTGGTTTGGTCTTTACTATAGACTATAACCAATACCAGTTAGGGCTAGACCCAGC
>JACQOL010000174.1 GCA_016202555.1 Chloroflexota bacterium
ACACAGAAGTTATTATTATCTAGGCAAAATTGTCAACAGTTACCCGGTCAAAAGATATTTTCAGCAATCAGGGTAAAAATATATGTTTAGCTATAAACATTACATCCCTATTCTAAGATGGCGAGCCGCTGAAAAAGGCGCCCTGCAAAATCTTGAAACGGAAGATAGAGCCTTAATCACTCCGTTTGTTGAGCTCATCATGCCACAACCAAGAGGCGATGGGAATAAGACTCGAAAAAAGACTCCGGCAGAGTTGCTAAAAGAATCCATAGATATCTTCCTGAAAGATCTTCCTGCGATTCCGTCCGAGCTTTTGAAATATTGGGGGCATGAAACGTTCTTTCTTGACGTTCAACTGTTAGACGGTTCAATACGGGCAAAATCCCTGGAAAAAATATTGGGCAACGGCAAACAGTTAGATATTCTATTGGTTCCGTTGTTAAGTGTAATACCAGTAGTCGGATTCGCGTCTGACGAGCAAACAAGACGAGTTGCCGTTAATTTTGCGAAAGAGAATAAGCACGGACTTTGTCTCAGAATAACAGAATCCAATTTGAAGGAAAAATCGTTGGCTAGCGACGTAAAAGCTTTTATCGGCAACAACAGCTTAGACGCGAAGAATATTGACCTTATGGTCGATTTTAAAATTGTCGATGAGCAGACTTCTTATGAATTTCTCTTCAAGAAAATCAACCTAATTCCCCATTTAGAACAGTGGAGGACATTTATTGTGGCTAGTGGGGCATTTCCCCAGGATCTCTCTCAATTTAGGGACCCTGGGCAATATGACATTCCACGGGCTGACTGGACCTTGTGGTGCCGATTATCAAAGGACTTGAAAAGGTCGCCATCGTTCGCAGACTATACAATACAACACCCCGTCTATTTGCCGCGCGATTCGTCATCTAATCCGAGCGCCAGCATTAGGTATGCCCTTGAAGACCATTGGGTAATCCTGAAGGGACAAGGGCTACGAAATAAGAAAGGAGCCGGATTCAAACAGTATCCGGCGCAAGCACAACTTTTCGTAAAGCAAAAAGAAATATTCAAAGGCGCGAGTTTTAGCTTCGGGGATTCTTACATTGCTGAGAAAGCGAAAGACATTAATACGAAGGATACAGGCAATCCCATGACTTGGTTAAGGGCTGGAATTAATCACCATTTGGCGTTAGTTGCGCGCCAGATCGCCAGTGCTCCCTAGAAACGAGTAGGGCACTCACTGTTTTCTTTAAGGTCTTAATATCCAATACATCTGCCAGTCTTGCGTATATGACTTCACGTGGTTTGCTTCGTAATCCCGCGGCTCTATTCCGTCTCTCGAGGATTTGCAGAGCTTCATTTTTCCATAACAGGCGCGCAATGGAAACGCCGACCTGCCAACTGTTCTTTTCTGGTTCACGGATCACCTGCAAAACCAGCCGATTGGCGTTGTCAAACTTGGCAACCGTAATTCCCCACCAGTCGGGAACAACGTGTACTGCGTGATAAAGATGGCGCTTACCCACGATGATGGTCAATCTGTCGAACACTGTATTGAATTCTTGGACCTGTTCGGGCAACCGCTCAAGCGTGTCACAATCACTCTTGATCTCATAGCCGTGCATAACGCCGTTAACGAGAGCGATATCTATTCTTGCCGTACCGTGCTGGATGCCAAGTTCTTCAATAATCTCGGCGCTACGCCCCTGCTTACGGTACCCGGCCAGCTCTTTGAGCAAAAGGTCTCGAAGAGCTTTGCGGATTATTTTGTCGTTTGTAGCTAACATCTTCAACGTTTGTTTAGTCTACCATTAACTGGAGAAATTCTCAAACATTGGAGGGAATTCACCCTAATTTGCGAATTCAAGCGGTCATATAAGATTAAACAATAGGCGTCTCCAAATGAGTATTTCGTTGTTGCGTATTGATAATCGGAGTATAATTGCCATAACAAAGAGAACCTGAGTAGGCGGTCACAGTCTGGATGAAATTCGCTGATTTGGTATGGGGAGCATTTGTCTATAGTAATCTCTCCCGCGGAACGTACGGAGAGAGTGACTATGAGCGTCTCATGACCGATGCTCGATTCGTCAGGCGTGTGTCAACAGCACCGTCGCTCTCAGACTTTCAGGAAGTTCGACAGTTCCTCACCCATTTCGGCGTTCACACAGCTCCTTCCACTTTAGCAGGCCGTTACTTGTCAGCGTGGCCGAGCTTGCAGCCCCACATACAAGCGTTGGATAACCGTAGTTTGGAAAGTTGTGACTTTTCAGACCCGAATATGACAGAGGACGTAACCGGAGCTTTCAACTGGTTTGGGGGCACGTGGGGTGGAGACACAGTAGCTTCTAAGGTTCTCCACCTGCTTAACCCAAATCTCTTTGTGATGTGGGATATGGGTATTTCGGGAAATTTATCTGGCGCTGTAGGCTATCTCAAATTCCTCAAGAAGATGCAGGTTGAGGCGGAAGAGGCGAGTCAAGATTTCCAGATGCTGGGTTATCCCGGCACACCAGCCCAATTCATAGCCTCCAACCTGGGCGCCCGATACACCAAGACTCTAGCGAAGCTAATCGACGAATATAATTGGGTGACTGTCACCCGTAGATGGCCGACCACCGTTCCTCAATGGCTTTTATCCTGCTTCGCAGTGGTAGACATTGCCGCAACTAGCAGGGAGAATGAATAACGCAGAGAGGTGACAATTTGTTCTGGGGCTCCTTCAAAGCCTAATCGGACTGGAGCGCCAGGATAAGAAGGGTGAGAAACATGAATAACCACAATGCCAAGCTGGATGTTAACACCCTGGAATCGTGGCTCTGGGAGGCCGCCTGCGTTATCCGGGGGCCGATAGATGCTCCTAAATTCAAGGATTACATCCTTCCCCTCATCTTCCTGAAACGGCTTTCCGATGTCTTTGAGGATGATTTACAGCAGCTCGGGAATACAGCTAAATACGTTGACGCTGACCATAGCCTGGTGCGTTTCTATATTCCGAACAACGCTCGCTGGCCGAATGTCGCTCGGCAAACAACTAACCTGGGGGAATATCTGACCGATGCCGTACGGGCGGTGGCCAGGGAGAATCCAAAGCTGAGTGGTGTTATTGATGTCAAAGATTTCAATGAGACTGCTGCTGGTGCGCGAATCCTTGATGATGACCGGTTACGGGCGCTTATCCAAAGGCTTTCTCAATACCGCCTTGGTCTGAAGGACGTAGAGCCGGATATATTGGGCAGGGCGTATGAATACCTACTGCGCAAGTTTGCCGAAGGACAGGGACAGAGCGCCGGCGAGTTTTATACTCCCCGCGAAGTGGCTATTCTGATGGCGCACATCCTCGACCCGGACCCGGGCGATGAAATCTGTGACCCAGCCTGCGGCTCCGGCGGTCTCCTGGTGAAGTCTTTCCTGCGGTTCAGAGAGAAATACGGCGAAGCTACTAACGTGGCTCCCCTCCGCTTCTATGGTCAGGAAATTAACTCTACCACTTTCGCCATGGCGCGGATGAACGCCTTTATTTACGACATGGAGGCTGAAATAGCCATCGGCGATACGATGAACCGCCCCGCCTTCACCAATGCCGACGGCTCGTTGAGACGTTTCAATAAAGTCACCGCCAATCCGATGTGGAACCAGAACTTTGCCGTAACCACCTATGAGCATGATACCTACGGCCGTTTTACTAACGGGATTCCGCCGGCCAGCTCTGCCGACTGGGGCTGGGCGCAGCATATGTTCGCCTCGATCAACGACCGGGGTAAGATGGCGATGGTCATTGATACCGGCGCCGTTTCTCGAGGGAGCGGCAACCAGGGCTCCAACCGCGAGCGGGACATCCGCAAGGTCTTTGTGGAGCGGGACTGGATTGAGGCGGTCCTGCTCTTGCCGGAAAACCTGTTCTATAACACCACCGCTCCAGGAATCATCATGGTCCTGAATAAGGTGAAACGACACCCGGGCGAAGTCCTGCTGATTAACGGCTCCAGCGAGTTCCTGAAAGGCCGTCCCAAGAACTATCTGAGCGAAAGCAATGTCAAGCGGATTGCCGATGTGTACTTGGGCTGGCAGAATGCGGAAGGCTTGAGCAAGATTATCAAGCTGGACGAAGCTGTCCGCAACGATTATAACCTGAGCCCTTCCCGCTACGTGTCCGGTAACCACAAGGAAGAAGTCCTGCCGCTGGATGAGGCGGTGGTACTGCTTGCCGAAGCCGAGGAGGAGCGGCAAACGGTGGACCGGGAGCTTAAAGAGATACTGAACAAGCTGGGACTGGGAAAGACCGAATGAGCAACCAGAACAACAACATTCATGAAGGCTTTAAGATGACCGAAATCGGGCTATTGCCTGATGAGTGGGCAGTAGTGAGTCTAAGAAAGGTAGCCACTGTAAATAAAGTGGCGATAGACCCACAAATATATCCAAATGAGTCGTTTGAGTATTACAGTATACCCGCGTATCAAGTTTCCAGTAGCCCAATACTTGAAAATGGCCACAATATTCATAGTCAGAAGTTGATAGTTAATGCTGGGACTGTATTATTTGGGAAGTTAAATCCCAGAGTGCCAAAAGTATGGCTTGTTGAATCCACATCGAACATGCGTAAACTCGCCTCTACGGAGTTTATTCCACTCGTTCCTATGGAGAACCTGATAGTTTCAGGGTTTCTTTACTATTTAGCCTGGTCAAGCTATGTAATGCCAAAAGCTCAGGAACTTGTGAGCGGGTCTACACCCAGCAGACAAAGGGTAGATACAACAGCGTTTGGTAAGATTATCATTCCCCTTCCTTTGCTCCCCGAGCAGAAGGCTATTGCCGGGGTGCTTTCCACCATCCAGAAAGCTATTGAAACACAGGATAAAATCATCGCCGCTGCCAGGGAGCTGAAAAAGTCCCTCATGCGCCACCTGTTCACCTACGGGCCAGTGCCGGTCTCAGAAGCCGAACGCGTACCTCTGAAAGAGACGGAAATCGGGCCGGTGCCGGAACACTGGGAAGTAAAGCAATTGGTTAATGCCGCGACTTTACAAAGGGGCAAAGATTTACCGAAACAGAACCAAGTTCCTGGCAAATACCCGATAGTTGGTTCTAGTGGGATTATTGGATACCATAATCAATTCGTTTGCACTGGTCCGGGAGTAGTAACAGGCCGGAGCGGGTCAATAGGAAATTTCACATATATCGAAGAAGATTATTGGCCACATAATACCGGACTTTACGTTAAAGATTTCCATGGGAACAACCCCAAGTTCATCTATTACCTTTTCCATTCTGTAGACTTCCACAAGTATGCTACCGGCGTAAGTGTTCCTACCCTTAATAGAAACTTCGTACATTCAGCTTTGGTGGCTATACCTCCAATAGTTGAACAACAGGAAATCGCCCGTATGCTCTCATCAGTAGATAAGAAAATCGAAATTGAGGAAAATCGCAAGGTAGCGCTTCAAGCCCTGTTCAAGACCATGCTTCACCATCTTATGACAGGCAAAGTCAGGGTAAAAGACATGGAGGCAATTCATGAGCTTACGCAGTGAAAGGCAGGTAGTCCAGAAACCCCTTGTCCGCTATGCTATAGAGGCAGGCTGGACATACCTTTCGCCGGATGATGCCCTGCGCCTGCGCCATGCTGAGATCAGCCCCATTCTCTACGATATTTTTATCCAGAAGGTCCAGAGCCTTAATTCGAATATTGTTGACCTGCTCAAAGCAGAGGATATTGCCGGCCGCTTCGTTCGTGTGCCACCCACCATCGAAGGCAACCTTCAAGCCTGGGAATATCTCAAAGGCCTGAAAACGGTCTTTGTCGAGGCGGAGAAGCGGGAGCGTAACCTGCGCCTGGTTGACTTTGATAATCCGGGTCGTAATGTCTTTCACGTCACTGATGAATTCAGTTTCACCAATGGTGTTCATACCATCCGCGCGGATGTCGTTTTCCTTATCAATGGTATCCCGATTATCCTGATTGAGACTAAAGCCGCCACCCGGCTGGACGGTATCGCCGAGGGACTTGACCAGGTTCGCCGCTACCACCGTGAAGGCGCGGAACTGGCTGCCCTGACGCAGATTTTCAGTCTTACTCACATGATTCAGTACTACTACGGCGCCACCTGGAACACATCCCACAAGAATCTGTTCAACTGGAAAGAGGAAAGCGCCGGTAAGGACTTCGAGACGCTTGTAAAAACCTTTGTTGCTCCGGAGCGGGTATTGCGGGTATTGCGGGACTTCATCCTCTTTACCCGCAAGGATGATGAGCTGCAAAAGGTGGTGATGCGTCCTCACCAGATGCGAGCAGTTGAGCGTGCCATGGTGCGAGCTCATGACCCTGCCAAGCACAGGGGACTTATCTGGCATACCCAGGGTTCTGGAAAAACCTATACCATGATTATTATTGCCAAGCGCCTCGTCGAGGAGCCAGTTTTCAAGAATCCCACTGTGCTGATGCTGGTGGACCGCACCGAGCTGGAGACCCAGCTTTTCGGTAACCTGGCGGCGGTGGGACTGGGTAGCGTGGAAGTAGCCAATAGCAAGGAAAGACTGAAAGAGCTTTTAAGGAATGATACTCGGGGCATTATCGTCTCCATGATTCATAAGTTTGACGACATTCCGGCGAATATCAACACCCGCTCTAATATCTTTGTCCTGGTGGACGAAGCTCACCGCACTACCGGCGGCGACCTTGGTAACTATCTCATGGGCGCCCTGCCTAAAGCAACTTATCTCGGCTTTACCGGCACGCCCGTTGATAAGACCGCCTATGGCAAGGGCACTTTCAAGGTCTTCGGCATTGATGACCCCCAGGGCTACCTGGATAAGTATTCTATCGCCGAGTCGGTGGAAGACGGCACGACCGTGCCCCTGTATTATTCCCTGGCGCCGAATGAGATGAGGGTAAACCGCGAAGTTCTAGAGAAGGAGTTTCTTGAACTGGCCGAGGCGGAAGGCGTCAGCGATATTGAGGAACTGAACCGGGTACTGGACAAAGCGGTCAACCTGAAGAATATGCTCAAGAACAGGGAGCGAGTGCAGCGGGTTGCCCAATATATCGCCAAGCATTTCAAAGAAAATGTGGAGCCATTAGGCTATAAGGCTTTCATCGTCGGAGTTGACCGCGAGGCTTGCTGCCTGCTTAAAGAGGCTCTGAACCAGTACCTGCCCGACGATTATTCAAAGGTAGTTATAAGCCCCGGACACAATGACCCGCCGGAGCTGGCGCGTTATCATCTAAGCGATGAGGACGAGAAGGCAATCCGCAAGGCGTTCATCAAACCGGAGGCGTTACCAAAGATACTCATCGTTACCGAGAAACTGCTTACCGGCTACGATGCCCCTGTCCTTTACTGCATGTATCTGG
>JACQOL010000021.1 GCA_016202555.1 Chloroflexota bacterium
AAAACCATGGCGATATTGTGCTCATCAGCCGCCTTAATTGAATCTTCGTCCCTGATTGAACCGCCGGGCTGGATAATAGCGGTTACCCCGCCGGACGCCGCCGTTTCAACGACATCGGAGAATGGGAACATGGCATCCGAAGCCAGCACACTGCCCCTGGTTTTCTCTCCTGCTTTTTCTTGAGCTATCTGAGCACTGACGATACGGCTGGGCTGCCCGGCGCCCATTCCCACCAGTGTCCTATCCTTGGCCAGTAAAATGGCGTTTGATTTGATGTGTTTAACGGCTCGCCAGGCAAAAAACAGGTCGTCTATTTCCGCTCTGGTTGGCTCACGCCTGGTTACTGTTTTTAAGCTGACACTGCCTTCTGGCAACGAGTCAGAATTTTGGACAAGGAATCCGCCCTTTACTCGGCGGAAATCAAGGTAGCCGGCTCCAGCTTGGCCATATCCTGGCGGTAACTTAGCAACGAGAATGCGTAAATCCTTTTTGCTCTTTAATAGCTTGAGTGCTGCTGGCTCATATTCCGGAGCAATCACTATTTCATAGAAGACGGGTTTTATTGCCTCAGCCATTGCCCTGGTAACCGCCCGGTTGGCGGCGACAATACCCCCGAAAGCAGCCACCGTGTCGCCACTGAAAGCCCGCCGGTAGGCTTCAGCGATATCTTGATGACTAGCCAGGCCGCAGGGATTAGTGTGCTTGACCACCGTTACAGTGGGGCCACTAAAATCAGTAACAACGCTCCAGGCGGCATCGGCATCCAGGATGTTGTTGAAAGAAAGCTCTTTGCCCCCCAGCTGTTCTGCCCAGGTGATGCCGCTATTCCTGGCTTGCCCGACTGTTTGTTCGGCATAGAAAGCCGCCTGCTGGTGGGGGTTTTCTCCGTAGCGCAGGTTGTATCGTTTCTTCAGGGCGATGGTCATCTCTTCGGGAAAGCCTCCGCCATCCTGCCGTAGATACTGGGCAATAGCGGTATCATAGGTCGCTACGTGCTGAAATGCCTTCTGGGCCAGTCGTTGACGTTCTTTTAGCTCTATGCTTCCTGTCTTCAGCTTCTCCAGAATCGGTTGGTAATCGGCGGGGTCAACGACGACAATGACGCCGGGGAAGTTCTTGGCCGAGGCCCGGAGCATACTCGGTCCGCCGATATCGATGTTTTCCAGGGCTTCATCAAGGGTAACTCCTTCCCTGGCGACGGTCTGGACAAAGGGGTAGAGATTAACCGCCACCAGGTCAATGGTCTCAATCTTATTCTTCTTCAGTTGCGCCATATGCTCGGGCATATCGCGCCGGGCGAGAATACCGCCGTAAATCATCGGGTGCAGGGTCTTGACCCGCCCGTCCAGAATCTCCGGGAATCCGGTCAACCCGGAGACACTCTTTACCGGTATTTTTGCTTCCTCCAGGGCTTTCTGAGTGCCCCCGGTGGAGAATATTTCAAAGCCCAGCTGGCTTAAGCCCCTGGCAAAATCAGCCACGCCGGTTTTGTCATAAACACTGATGATTGCCCGCATTAAAACCTCCGGTTATTTCTCAATTAACCTCACCCTCGATGTCCAGCTAAACGTCCTCTATCCAATAATTACCCTCGCCTCCCCCTTCTGTTTCACTACCTTGCCAATAATTTTAGCTTCGGGTAGGGCTTTAGTTATCTGGTCGGTGTTATCGGGGGAGCAAACCAGCACCATGCCGATGCCCATATTAAAGACGTGGTACATCTCTTCCTGGATAACCTTCCCCCGCTGCTGAATAAGCTGGAAAATAGGCAGTATTGTCCAGGTGCCGCGGTGGAATTGGGCTGTCATTCCTTCGGGTAGAATCCGTGGCACATTGCCAATCAGCCCGCCACCAGTAATATGCGCCAGACCCTTGATGAGGGGCAGTAGTGGCTTTAGCTGATGGTAGTAAGCGTGGTGCGGCTC
The DNA here is from genome assembly GCA_016202555.1 of Chloroflexota bacterium. Lineage (GTDB taxonomy): Bacteria > Chloroflexota > Dehalococcoidia > Dehalococcoidales > UBA2162 > JACQOL01. The sequence goes on from JACQOL010000021.1 coordinate 1,926, forward strand.
CAGAAGCTCCTCACCCAGCGTCCGTCCCAGCTCAGGGTAATTGGTATCTAATGCCTCTTTTGACTCACCGAAAATCTTACGCACCAGGGAATAGCCGTTAGTGTGCAGACCGCTGGAAGGTAAGCCGATAATAATATCGTCAACGGCGATGGTCTTCCCCATAATAATGTTCTCTTTCTCAACGACGCCGATGATGAAGCCGACCAGGTCATAGTCTTCTCCGGTATATAGTCCGGGCATCTCAGCCGTCTCCCCGCCAATCAGGGCACAGCCAGCCTGACGACAGGCTTGAGCTAATCCCTCAACAATAGCTCCTACCTGCTTCGGCACCAGCTTACCCATAGCAATATAGTCCAGAAAGAAGAGGGGCTCAGCCCCGCAGGTAAGGATGTCGTTCACGCAGTGATTGACGATATCAATGCCGATGGTATTGTGTTTATCTAAGATACAGGCTATCTTTAATTTGGTGCCAACACCATCAACACTGGAGACCAGCACCGGTTTCTGATATCCCTTGAACTCAAAAAGCCCCCCGAAGAAGCCCACCCCGCTCAGCACCTCAGGGCGAAAGGTAGAGCGAGCCTGCTCGCCGATGAGCTTTTTGATTTTATCCGCAAGAGCAATATTGACGCCGGCTTGAGCATAACTTTCGTTAATTTAAGACACCTCTTTGTTAAAAAGTTTTCTTTATCATTTAAGCAGTTGCATCTCACCGTCGCATCGAATAAAGTTCTCGCAAGGGAAGATACCTCTTGGCTCAGCGCCCCTGGCTCTGGCGGCAGTTGCCCATGCCGATTGACCTTCAAGAGCCATCTCGATATCATCTTTACCAGTGAGCTCTTTACCACATCTATCACAAACTAGTTTTTTCATTGTTCCCTCCAAATTCTAGATTTGGTTAATCTCAATATATACTAGCAGAATGATTTGCTGCCGGGCTAATCTTTCTGGTGTCGAGACACGAACCGTTTCATTCTGGCGAGGGCTTCCTCAATGTCGGCTAGCGAGGTAGCATAGCAGCAACGGACATAGCCTTCACCGTATTCTCCGAAGGCAGAGCCAGGGACGACAGCTACCCTTTCCTCTTTCAGTAGTTTTTCGGCAAACTCGTCTGAAGGCATGCCGGTGCCTTTTATTGAAGGGAAAGCATAAAAGGCTCCTTCGGGCTCAAAGCAAGATAAACCAATGTTACGTAGCCCCTTAACCATCACCAGCCGCCTCCGGTCGTAGTCGGCAATCATCTCAGCAACGCTATCATCACCGGCTTTCAGTGCCTCGATGGCGGCGACCTGTGCCATGGTTGAGGCGCACATTATCGTGTACTGGTGAATCTTGGTCATAGCGGCGATAATCTCTTTAGGTGCGGCGGCGTAACCGATGCGCCAGCCGGTCATTGCGTAAGCCTTAGAAAACCCGCCGAGGAGAATGGTGCTGTCCTTCATCCCGGGTAGTGCGGCAACACAGGTATGCTCCACGCCATAGACCAGAGCGGCATAAATCTCATCAGAGATGACTAATAGCTGGTGACGCTGGGCTACTTTAGCTATCTCAGCCAATTTGTCCCGGCTCATTACGGCGCCGGTCGGGTTGGCCGGATAACCGATGAGGATAGCTTTGGTGCGGCGGGTAATGCGTGCTTCAATATCGGCGGCACCCAGCTCAAAGTTATTTTCCTCAGTGGTCGGCACCATAATTGGATTTCCCCCTGAAAGAACAACACTTGGACTATAGGCGACATAGGCGGGGTCGGGCATAATAACTTCATCGCCGGGGTCAAGAATGGCTCTCATTGCTAAATCCAGTGCCTCACTAACACCAACGGTAATCAGCAGTTCGCTACCCGGGTCATACTCAAGGTTATATTTATTCTTGATGTGTCGTGATAGTTCCTGGCGCAGCTCGGGCATGCCCAGATTTGAGGTATACATCGTTTGCCCTTTTTCCAGCGAGTAGATGGCTGCCTCACGAATGTGCCAGGGAGTAGCATAGTCAGGTTCGCCAACCCCCAGTGAGATTACCCCCTCCATAGATGCCAGCAGGTCAAAGAAGCGCCGTATCCCGGAAGGGGATATCTGGTTGGCTCGCTGTGAGATATGATATTTCTGACTGTGAGCTTTCGGATTAGTTGACATACAATTCAGTGGTTACTCTAAAGATGGGCTTCTTGTTGCTAAAGTATTACCGGCTGCCTTTTGACTTTTTCTTCTTTCCCTTCAATAATTTCATCATCTTCTTTATATCGCTTGAGGACAAAATGGCTCACCGTCCCTTGCACTCCTTCTATAGGTGCCAGCTTTTGGGAAACAAAGTCAGCTACCTCGTGCATCGTTTTGCCGACCACCAGAACCAGTAAATCATAAGTTCCGGAAAGCAGGTAGACAGTGCGGGTCTGGGGGAAGCGGTAAATGCGTTCGGCAATAGAATCGAAACCAACTTCTCTTTGAGGGGTAATCTTCACCTCAATTAAAGCGGATACCTGCTCATTTTCTACCTTCTGCCAGTTGACGATGGCTTTATATTTGATGATTGTGCGGTCTTTCTCAGCTTGCTTAATCTGCCTGGCGACTTCAGTGCCGGGTAAGCCGGTCATAGTAGCGATTTGTTTGGTGGTGGTGCGGGCATCATTTTCCAGTATCTTCAGAATTTCCTTTAGCATTTTTAACTCCTCACTGGTTCGGTTAGCTGTCTCATTATAGCAGAGTTGGCATAACTTGTTAGCCTCTTCCCTGGTCTCGCTTGAAGGTGACTACCCGTTGAGGAAGGTCAACATCAGAGACCTGCCACCCGGCTTCCAACCAGGCAAACGCCTGGGGGTGCTGGCTCTCATT
>JACQOL010000014.1 GCA_016202555.1 Chloroflexota bacterium
AGTTTGTATATCAACTCCAGCTTTTCTGAGGACGGCTGTCTCCATCATCGCCGCCGCCTCATCAAGGATAGTATTCAAAATCCACTCTTTCATCTCGACGATGGTAACGGCAACTCCCCGCTTTAGCAATGCCTCAGTAACACTTACCCCGATAAGTCCACCACCAATGACCACCGCTCGGGCAGTTCCATTTAGGCATTGACCAATCGCCTTAGCGTCATCAAGAGTAGTGAAGGTAAAAACTCCCCTTCTCTCACTACCTTTAATCAGTGGAACAATAGGCAGACCACCGGTAGCCAGCAGGAGCTTCTTCCAGGCTATCTCTATCCCTTCTTCTAGCTCAACGGTATGCTTATCAACATTAAGTCGGGCCACTTTCTTACCCAGGAAAGTACGGACATTATTTTTATCATAGAAATCAGCTGGACGAAAAAGCATCCTTTCCAGAGGACGCCCTTCAGCCAGATGTTTTGAGATGAGCGGGCGAGAATAAGCGGGATAAGGCTCGTCAGAAACGATTGCCATCAGGCCGCTTTTGTCCACCAGGCGTATCGCTTCAGCAGCCCCGATACCCCCGGCCGAGTTACCGATAATCAGATATTTCAGGCTGTTTTTTACCATTCAACCCTCTCTATTAATGGCTTATCTCAGCTGCCAGAGCCAGCTTAATAAAATTATCATACAGTTTCAACCCCAGCTCTCCGCTCTTTTCCGGGTGAAATTGAGTTGCCACTAGATTTCCTCTCGCTATTACACTGCATATCGGCAGGCCATAGTCCGTCTCTCCAACGACCAGTGACCTATCCTCAGGCTCGGCATAATAGCTATGAACAAAATAGAAGTTAGCCCCGTCTGGTATTCCGTCAAACACAGGGTGAGAAACCCTCTGTTTTACCTGGTTCCACCCCATATGGGGAATCTTTTGCCCTGAGGGAAGCCGGCGCACCTGCCCCGGAATAATACCAAGACACTCATTCCAGCCCCCTTCCTCAGTACCGTCAAACAAAATCTGTAGTCCGAGACAGACGCCGAAGAAAGGGTGCCCTTCAGCAATGAGCTGACCAATTGCATCAACCATACCTAACCTTTTGAGATTTAGCATAGTGTCGGCGGCGGCCCCAACACCGGGCAGAATCACCGCCTGGGCATTAAGCACCTCACCGGGGCTGCTGGTTATCTTTGATTGGTAGCCCAGTTTAGTAATCGCATTAACCACACTGCGTAAATTACCGGCGCCATAATCAACGATAGCAATCATTTTCACTATTTTTAACCTTTAATCTGAGGAACATCACTTTCAATCTCGGCATACACCAGCGCTTCATTCGGGCAATTGCTGACGCATACCGGCACGTCCTTCCCCGGGCAGAGGTCACATTTAGCCATCTTACCCTGCAGCAAATCCTGCCTGATAGCACCGAATTGACAGGCTAAGATACAGGTCCAGCAACCAACGCACTTCTCAGTATCCACGGTAACGACACCAGTCTCAGGATTTTTTTGTAAGGCTCCGGTCAGACAAGCATAGACGCAGGCTGGTTCATCGCAATGAAAACAGCGCACCGAAAAAGAAACCGGTTTTCTTTCCTCAAGACGAGAGAACGGTAGAGGCTGGGGATGTTCCTTCTTGAATGTCTTGACCAGGTCTTTTGATTGTGAATGTTCTACCTGACAGTAGACCTCACAGAGCCGACAGGCAATACAGGCTTCTTCTTTAACATAAATCCGTTTCATTTTGAGAGGTCCCCTCTTTCTATACTATATGACTAAAGCAACATTTTCCCGGGTGATAAGATGATAAATAGCCCCTACCTAATACTTTATCATATTTCTCTCCCCCTCCTCAAGTCAACCATTTTAGTGAAGGTCATCTAGCTGTTAATACTTTACCGATAGTGACACGAAACAACTAATTAAAGACCGGCTGATGATTGCCAGTGCAACAAAATGATGGTAAGATAGCTTATTTGGTATCCCGCTTAGATATGACAAAAATAGCATCTTCGTATTTGGTCGGCAAGATGAAGGATGAAAGGAAGACAAAAGCACAATTGCTCAACGAACTGGCTGAATTACGCCAACGCCTTGCCCAACTAGAAATATCAGATTCCCAGCAGCGGCGAGAAGAGGAGCTGTTCCACATCCTTCGTATTGCCTCACCGGTTGGTCTCTTCATCCTTCAGGACGGTAAGTTTCAGTTCGTTAACGATGTCTTTCACAAAATTACCGGCACCAAACCAGATGAACTATTAGGTACCGATTCGAGAAAACTTATCTTCGCGGAGGACAGGAACATGGTCAGGGAAAACGCAATAAGGATGCTAAATGGGGAATATTCAACCCCTTATAAATATCGTCTGGTTACCAAAGATGGACAGATAAAATGGATGCTAGAAGGGGTTGTATCTGTACAATACCAGGGAAGACGAGCTGTCCTGGGTCACACTATGGACATCACCGAGCTAGAACAGGCAGAGACAAAGTTACAGCAGCTCTATGAACAAGAAAGACAACTACGTCAAGAACTAGAAGCAGAAGCACAAAGAAGGATCGACTTTACCCGGGCCCTGGTGCATGAGCTAAAGACCCCGCTAACACCGGTGCTGGCTTCAAGTGAGTTACTGGTTAGTGAACTCCATGAGGAGCCATATCTAAGTATCGCCAGAAACATCAACCGCGGTGCTGGTAATTTGAATAAAAGGATTGATGAGCTCCTTGACCTGGCCCGAATTGAAATTGGTATACTGAAAGTGTACCTTAATCCGGTCGACCCGTTACCATTACTCCGCGGCATAGCTGATGATATGACAGCGCTAGTTTCCAGTAACGGGCAAACATTACTACTAGATTTGCCATCTTCCCTCGCCCCGGTCTGGGCTGATGAGGAACGATTGAGACAGGTGGTACTTAACCTCTTGATTAATGCCTCAAAGTTTACCCCCGAGGGAGGTAAA
>JACQOL010000020.1 GCA_016202555.1 Chloroflexota bacterium
AGTCTGTCTCGTATTGCCCATGAAATTATCGAGCGCAACCGGACTACCGAGCACCTGGTACTGGTTGGTATGCGCACTCGTGGCGTGCCTCTTGCGAAGCGGTTAACTGCCAACATGGAAGACTTTGAGGGCTTAAAAATACCTGTTGGTGCTTTAGACTTTAGCCTCTACCGGGATGACCTGTCTTTGTTAAATCGGCAGCCTGCTGTCCAGCGCACTGATATTCCGGTCAGCATTGATGGCAAATCGGTAGTTTTAGTTGATGATGTTCTCTATACCGGGCGAAGTGCCCGGGCGGCCATTGATGCCCTTATTGACCGGGGGCGGCCGCGGTCAATTCAATTAGCCGTGCTCATCGACCGCGGCCATCGTGAGTTACCTATCCGGGCGGATTATGTCGGCAAGAACATACCTACTTCCAGAGATGAGGAGATACAAGTGCAAATGGTCGAGACCGATGGTATCGATAGGGTGTTCATTGCTAATAAAGGTCAGGAAGCAGACTCTGAAGGACAAATGGGGGATAGATTAGTTCAGAGGGAGATACCATGACTCTGGCTAATAGGAGTTTGGTAACCATAGACGACCTCTCTAACGGAGAAATTGAGTCGGTCTTTTCTCTGGCGGACAAGATGGCGGGGGCGTTGGACAGGCAGACCGATGTTTGCCAGGGTAAAATCATGGTCAGTCTCTTTTTTGAGCCGAGCACCAGGACACGGCTGTCATTTGAGGCGGCCATGCACCGGCTGGGTGGTAGCGTGATAAGTGCCGTTGATATTGGGGCAACTTCGCTGGCGAAGGGTGAGAGCCTGGCGGATATGGCTAAGATAGTGGGCAGCTACGCCGATATTATTGTTATCCGGCACCCTTGGGAAGGCTCCGCGAAAGTAGTGGCTGACTACGCCGGAGTCCCGGTAATAAACGCCGGTGACGGGGGTCACCAACACCCCACCCAAACTTTGTGCGACCTTTATACCATCCAGAAAGAGAGGCAGACTATCAGGGGGTTGAAGATTGCTCTTTTGGGAGACCTGAAATACGGGAGAACGATACATTCCCTGATTTTTGCTCTGGCTAAGTTTGGGGCTAACATTCTCTTTTGTCCCACTCCGGGACTGGAAGTTCCCCAGAACATTATCAAGAAATTGGTGACTGAATACGGAGGCGAGGTGGAAATTCAACCAGCCGTTGAGGGGAAGAAAAGAGCCGGAGTCTTACCTATGGATGCGGTTTACATAACACCAAGCAGCCCGCACCAACTGGCATTGATGCCTGGCATTAATTTTGATCTCGAACTAAAGACGGGCGTCGATGCTCTTTATGTTACCCGACCTCAAAAAGAGAGATTCACTTATGACGAAGGGCAGGGGATAAATAGCAGCCTCGTGGTGAATAAGGAGTTTCTCAAAGGTAAAGAGTTTAAGAAGACGCTGGTTATGCACCCGCTCCCCCGCGTCGACGAATTAGCTTACGAGGTAGACGCCGACCCGAGGAGTATGTATTTCAAGCAGGCGGCACGAGGAATACCAATAAGAATGGCTCTGCTGGCTCTCTTGCTCGGTTCCAGGGAAGTGGCCGTCCGGGAAGAGCCTGATTTCTTTAGGTCGAAGGTTAATTACCCCATATACAAGGGTGGTTACGAGGTAACCTGTCCTAACCCGGTTTGCGTCTCGGTGCAGGGGACAGAGACCAAGTACCTGAAGCCTGAATTCAAGATAGTCAGCCTTGAGCCTTTAACGCTGAGATGTGTCTATTGCGAACATGGCTTTGAGCCTAAATATATTGCCAGTGCCGACTGGCATGAGGGTAGATTGGATACTAAAAAATACCATCGGGCTGATAGCCACTGGGCACGAACAATCAAGCCAGAAAATCTGATTGTTTTCAATTCAAAGAGCGAGGCGGAGGCTCAGGGTTTTAAGCCCAGTCGTTATGCTGGGGCCGGTCACCCGGGGGGTGATTAAAGGAAAGATGAGCCAAAAAGGTAAAGCATTGCTTATCCGTGGTGGACGAATTATTGACCCCAGTCAGGGGCTCGATGAGGTTGGTAGTCTGCTTATCAGCGAGGGTAAAATCTCGTGGCTGGGTAGCGAGGAGATAACCCCGCCCCGTTCTAATTATGATGTCCTGCCGGCTGATGGCTTGATTGTCTGCCCCGGATTTATTGACCTTCATTGTCATCTGCGGGAGCCTGGTGATGAGGAGAAGGAGACCATCGCTAGTGGTACTCTGGCCGCCGCCCACGGTGGTTTTACCACCGTCTGTTGTATGCCCAATACCACCCCACCTCTGGACAATCGGGCTACTATTGAGTATGTCCGGTCAAAGGCGGCTACCGATGGCGTGGTTCGTGTGCTGCCGATAGGTTGTATCTCTAAAGGGAGAAATGGAAAGAAGTTATCCTCCCTGTCTGAAATGACTTCAGCCGGCGTGGTTGGCTATAGTGATGATGGGTCGCCGGTGATGGACTCCGGGCTGATGCGCCGGGCATTGGAATATAGTCGTGCTTCTGGTTTGCCAGTCATTGACCACTGCGAGGACACCAGGCTAACAGTTGGTGGTTTGATGAATGAGGGCGTGGTATCAACCAGACTCGGACTTCGTGGTATCCCCGCCGTGGCTGAGGAGATTATGGTGGCTCGTGACCTAGCTCTGGCTCAGCTGACCGGAGGCTGGCTGCATATTGCCCATGTTAGCACTGAGGGCTCGGTTGAACTGATTCGTCGTGCTAAAGATAAGGGCGTTCGGGTGACGGCTGAGGTTACGCCACATCACCTGACTTTGACTGAGGAAATGGTTGTCGGCTATGACACCAATGCCAAGGTAAATCCTCCTTTGAGAACGGAGCAGGACATTCAAGCTCTGATTGAAGGACTCAGGGACGATTCGCTCGATATTATCGCCACTGACCACGCCCCCCACAGCGAAGCCGACAAGCAATGCGATTTTGCCCTGGCTCCCTTTGGTATCAGTGGCCTGGAAACGGCTCTGGGTAGCCTGATGAGACTGGTGCATGATAACCAGCTTTCTCTGGTGTCTCTTATCGCTAAGCTTACCTGCGAACCAGCCCGGATTATTGGCGATAAACATGGTAAATTGGGCACTCTGGCGATTGGTGCCTCGGCGGACATTGCTGTCTTTGACCCTAGCCAGGACTGGCTCGTAGATACTAAAGTCTTTGCTTCTAAGGGTAAGAATACCCCGTTGGCTGGTGCTAAACTTAAAGGTAAGGTAATGGCAACTATCTGCCAGGGAAAGCTGGTCTATAAGGATGAGTCTGTTAAATTATGACTGATAAAGTAATCCTGGTGCTGGAGGATGGCTCGGTCTATCAGGGCTATTCTTTTGGTGCTCAGGCTGATACCTATGGCGAGGTGGTCTTCAATACCAGTATGACTGGCTATCAGGAGATGCTGACCGACCCGTCCTATGCCGGGCAGATTGTCGTCCCGACCTATCCTTTAATTGGTAACTACGGCACCAATGAGCAGGATTTTGAATCAAATAAAATTCAGGTAAGGGGCTTTGTCGTCAGGGAGGAGTGTCTTCAGCCCAGTCACTATTCGAACCGCCAGACCCTCCACGACTATTTAGCCGAGAGAGGTATCCCCGGAATTTATGGCGTGGATACCAGGGCGATTACCCGCAAGCTGCGTTCGGCGGGGGTAATGATGGGTATCATCACCGGTGATAAGACTCCCCAGCAGGCTTTAGAGGAGTTAAAGAAGCAGCCCAATTACGGCGCTATTGATTTTGTTAAGCAGGTTACCACCGATGCCTCCTACCGATGGGAAGCCGAGCCTAAAGCAAGTCCAGCCCCATTATATCATACCGTTGTTCTGGACTGTGGCTTGAAGTATAATATCCTGCGTATTCTGTGTCATCTGGGCTGTGCCGTGACGGTTGTCCCTTGCACCATATCGGCTGGTGAAATCCTTGAGTTGAAACCGGATGGCATTCTCTTATCGCCCGGACCGGGCGACCCGGAATTGCTGGATTATCTTGTGGCTACGGTTAGAAAGCTGGTTGGTAAAAAGCCGATGATGGGTATCTGTCTGGGGAATCAACTGATTGCCCGTGCTTTTGGCGGTAAAAATTTTAAGCTAAAGTTCGGCCACCGCGGGGGTAATCACCCGGTTCGTGACCTGGCTAACGGGCGAATTCACATTACTGCCCAGAACCACGGCTATGCCGTTGACCCGGATAGTCTTAAGGCTGGCCTGGAGGTCAGCCATATTAATTTGAATGACGGCACGGTGGAGGGCTTGCGCCACAAAGAGTTGTCTATCTTCTGTATTCAGTATCACTCCGAAGCCTCGCCCGGACCTCTGGATAACACCTATCTTTTTAACCAGTTCATCGAGATGATAAAAATAGATAAAAAAATTTAGGAAGGAGAAATAAAAAATTGGACAAGGAGAAACCGGTAGCAGAAATAAAACAGGCTCTGGATGAGATTCTGGATTTACGGAGGTTGAACTATAAGAATAGCCAGCTTACCGCCTGGTTAAACAAGGTGAGCCGGACTATGGAAGCAGCCTATGGTAAGGACTCAGCCGAGTACCGCCGCTTTGTCAATGCTCCGGGTAAGGCTTTTATCATCAGGACGGAACTGGGACAAGAGCAGGAATATCACCGCCAGTTAGACAGCTATGAGGAAGTGCTAAAGTCGCTGATAGAATAAGAAAATCCCCCTTAGTCCCTCCTGTGTCAAGCACAGGACAGGCTCTTTTTCAAAGGGGGAAACCAGAACCTCTCCCTTTACGAAAGGGAGAGCGAGAGGGATTTAACACCGAAGGGGTGAGGTAGAAAAAGATATGGACACTCTAATTGATTTAAAACGATTTTACGAAAAAATGACACAATACGAAGAATTAATTGAAAACTGCGCTTACAACCGAGTTTCCTCTAGCTCAACTAACGATACAATACAAGACTTAAGGACAGAACTCCAAAGAGAATATCCGAAAATGGAAGGTGTAATAGCCCGCTATGGTGGGAACATTACAACAGTTGACCCTTTCTTCGGTAGAAAGTTGAACATTTTTGACGTCGCTTTTGGTCCTTTTGATGTATCAAATTGGGGCGGTAAATTGAACGCCATTAATGACATAAAAGCGACAGTGAACAAGGCAATTGGTAAATTGGAGGCAGAAGGCGAAAGTTGGGGTATACCTCTTAAAAAGCCAAGAACAAAATCTAAGAAAACCAAGGTTTTCATATCATATTCTGGTAATTCTTCAGC
>JACQOL010000016.1 GCA_016202555.1 Chloroflexota bacterium
GAAGGATTATCTGGCTGGTAGCAGCGATTCTGCTCGTGATGGGAATAATCGCCTGGTTCTCCTGGAGAATCCCCGATAGATGGCACCTTTCCTTAAAAAACTTCATAATATGGATGATTCTAATTGAAATAGTCTTAACCGCCATCTTTCTCTCCCAGTTTCGGGAATCCTGGCAAAAAGACTACACCAGAGAGTCCAACTACTTTACAATACAGGTAGTGCAGGGTGACGTGAATGTTAAAGTGCTTGTCATCGACCACTTAATTCACAGCTACGTGCGGCCAGGAGAGCCAACCTTTCTACTCTACGACTACACCAGGGTCTTTGCGGAGATAGTGAAATACATTATCAGGGAAGACCCAGCGCCCAGAGTCCTCCACCTTGGTGGAGGAGGTTATGTCTTTCCACGCTCTATGGAGGCTGTCTACCCGGAAAGTGTTAACGAAGTGGTGGAGATTGACCCGGCAGTGACACAGGTAGCTCACGAGGAACTGGGATTACCGCTAGACACCAGCATCAGGACCTATAATCAGGACGCTCGCCTTTTCCTGATTCAGCGAAAGAGTGGAGAGAAATACAATATCGTCATCGGCGATGTCTTCAATGACCGCTCAACCCCCTTCCACCTGACCACCCTGGAATTTAATAAGCTGATAAAAGCCAATATGGCGAAGGATGGTATTTACCTGGTCAATATTATTGACGACTATGAGCAGGGCCGGTATTTACCCGCCTTCATCAATACGCTCCGGCATGCCTTCAACTATGTCTATCTTTTCAACACCAGGGAAAACGAGAAAAATGCGGCAGCCAGCACCTTTGTTATCGCCGCCACTGACCACCGCATTAACCTTACCGACTACACAAAATTTATCACTGAAGATGGTAAGGGGAACATTACCGGCAATCCTCAGGATGGAAACAAATTGGAGGAATACCTGGCGGCAAGAGAGCCAATTCTACTAACTGATGATTACGCCCCAACCGATATTCTGGTGGCATCACTCTTTCGGTAAACGACAATTCCAACTTAGCAAACAATCTCACTAGCTGTCTTTAACATCGCTACTTTGTCCGAAAACGACTGAACCAGATACAAATAATCCTTACCCTTGCTAACATTAGTTGACAAGCAAAATACTCTGCGGTAGATTAAATTGATATGTTCTCTTCAAAGAAATTAGTCAAGCCTTGGCTCCTTATCGCTGGAGCAATGATTGTCGGCTTTATTGTTGCCGAGCGTGCCACCTACGGCGTTTTCCTTGGCCCAATTCAGGATGCTTTTCATTTAACTCGTTCCCAAGCCACCTTACCTCTCTCCCTCACTTTATTCACGATGGGTATCACACAACCTCTAGCCGGTGTCTTCATTGACCGCTTTGGAGGGCGAAAGTCTATTTTGCTTGGGGTTATATTTCTGATACTCGGCCTTAGTCTCGCTTCGCGAGCACAGAATCTGTGGCAACTTATCTTGAGCTATGGGCTATTCATCGGATTTGCCGGGGCGACAATATCGGGAAATGCCTGGGCAATACTGATTGGGAGTTGGTTTAAAAAAGAACGACGGGCAACAATACTGGGGATGAATTATGCCGCCTGGCGAATATCGCCGATGTTCTTTGGCCCCCTTGCCGCCTATCTTATTACTAAGGTAGAATGGAATGGTACTTTCTTGATATTTGCCATCATCACCGCAGCGATAGCTCTACCGGTAGCCTTTCTTTTCGTGCAAGAAGCACCCGGGACCGTGGCAGCTAGCGCTACGCTAACGACAGAGAGGGAAGCCGCCTTTCTCAGTCCCGAGGTACGTCGGGCACTTAAAACGCGAGTCTATTGGATATTACTCGCTACCTGGTTAGGTTGTGGTTTCGAGGTGGCAATTTTATCAGCCCATCTGCCCTCTTTGGGTCTACAATATGGTCTCAGCCGTCAGGTAGGCGCCGTCGCTCTGGGTGTGTTTGGCGTCTCTGGCGCTGTTGGGGCAATAACCGGGGGCTGGGCTTCTGACCACTTCGGACGGTATAGAGTACTGGTCTTTGGCTTTGTGGTCCGTGCTATCGGAGTTTACCTCTTAGCCTTCGCCGTCAGTAACACCACTACTTACTATATCATGGCAGCTATCGCCGGTTTCCCCAGCCTTTTTACTTCCCCGATTATTCAGCTTCTATTATTTGAAATCTTCGGCAAAAAAATCGCCGGTAGAGTCATTGGTCTCAGTTTTTTGGGGCATCAACTTATCGGCACAATCAGTCCCTATCTTGCCGGTTGGCTTTTTGACCTTACTGGAAGCTATGCGGCACCCTTCACCTTAGCGGCAACAGCCTTACTGGTCTCCGCCATTCTAGCCACGCGCTTAGAAGGTATCGTCAAACATCATCTTGCCGGGCAGACAACCCCGGCTAGTTCCGCGACTACTCCCTAATGTTTCCTCAACTGTAAAAGTTTAGCAAGATATAGGTAAATCCCTCAAAGTTCTCCCCGGTAAGGGTGGCCCGAATCCACCCCAGCAACGGCATATTGAGCGATTCAACAGGACCATCAATGAAGAATCCGTTGGAATACAGCTGCGTTCGCTGAGCCAGGTGTCTTTAATCATATCTTTCCGTAAATAGTATCGTGAGCTGGGGATTGACAAGGATAAGTTTTGCCGTCTAATATGAATTAGAATGAATTAAGCGGAATCAAAAGGAGGAGCAAACCATGCCATCAGAAGAAAGTAACAAGACAAAAAAAGCAGCCGAAACCCTCGGTAAAATGCTCAGGGCATTTGGTGCCAGTGTAGGTGAAATACTCGATGACCCCACTGTAAAAGAGAAAGCCAAAGAGCTTGCCGAAAGTATAGTAGATGCCGCCGCAAAAGTTTCTCAAAGTAAGGTTAAGGCTGAGGAAGTAAGAGCTAGGTTTAGAAATGTTGGTAAAGCAGCTCAGACTCTTGGCAGCAGTCTAGACAAGCACTTCAAGAGTACTGAAGAAATAAAAGGCTGACCTTACTATTCATTGTAGCGGAACACAAGAAAACATTCCTTTTCAAATATTGACAAATATAGCTTTTTAGGGCTAGGTAGTGTTGACTGAATGAGAAATAGAATTATCGCAACCCAAAGGCGCAAGGAAGGCCGCCATTTTGGCAGGTATCGTCAGATTACGTCAGTCTTGATTAAATACAGGCTTGACGAATTAATACGAACCCTTGGCCTGGAGCGTTTTTTACCTTTCCGTTGGGTACCTCCTGGTAATCCCTGGCGCAAAGAGGTCTATAGCAAGTCACAACGCACTCGCATGGCTCTGGAGGAGCTGGGAACAACCTTTGTGAAAATGGGGCAAATCCTTTCGACCCGCAGTGACGTGCTGCCATCAGACTTCATCCAAGAATTAACCAAGCTCCAGGCTTCTCTAGCGCCGATTCCTCTGGAAATGGTTGAAAGAGTGATTAATGACGAATTAGGCCGACCTGCGGGGGAGCTATTTGCTTCCTTTGAGCCGAAGCCACTGGGGGTTGCTTCTATCGGACAAGCCCACGCAGCTACCCTTACCGATGGTACCGAAGTGGTGGTAAAGGTACAAAAACCTGGCGTCAAGGAGCAAGTGACGGAAGACTTAGAAATTATGCGCCAGATGGCAGTATCCGCAGCACGACACGGGGAGGGATGGCAACAATATAATCTCACCGGACTGGTCGAAGAGATAGCTGATACCCTTACCGGCGAACTTGACTACATTCGGGAAGGACACAGTGCGGAACACTTCGCTCGGTTTTTTCAGGATGACCCCCGCGTACATATCCCCAAGGTTTTCTGGAACTGTACAACACCCCGGGTAATCACTCTTGAGCGCATTCGGGGAATTAGTACTTTGGATGTGGCAGCTTTGGATGAGGCTAAGTTTGACCGCAAAGAGCTGGCACAACGGAGCGCTGGCCTTTGGGTTAAGATGGTCTTTGAAAATACAATATTTCATGCCGACCCGCACCCGGGAAATCTCTTTATCGAGTCTGACGGCCGGCTGGGTTTGGTGGATTTTGGCATGATCGGCTTGGTGGACGATGAGGTTCGAGGTTACCTGGTCAGTACTGTTAAAGCGATGCTGGACCGAGATGTTGACCTTCTTATAGACTCACTTGTAGACCTTGGTGCGATAACCCCTGCTGGCTCCAAAGAGAGCCTTCGTAAGGACCTGAAACATATCATGGGGCATTACCCGCTTCTGACTGAGGACCTGAACCTCACTTCTAATATGGGTGAATTGTTCGCCGTAGTGCGTCGCAACCATGTACAGCTTCCTGGCAATACCTTTTTACTGCTGAAGACAATGACAATGGCACAGGGTCTCGGCCAGAGATTAGACCCAGACTTTGATTTCTTTGCCCTATTAGCACCCAGTGCCGACAGCATACTAAAGAAGAGATATCAGCCTTCCGCCATTCTTCGTCGATTGCCCTCAACTGTCGCTGAGCTGGCCTTGTTCGGTATTGGACTGCCCAATCGGCTGGTTAGAATCGTGAAATCCATCGAGCGAGGTGAGTTAACGATACGTGCCGATGTATCAGGAGTAGAGCGCCATCTCGAACACCTGGAGCGGCTGGTGAACAAGGCAATCATTGGTCTTATAGTTGCCGCTGTCATCCTGGCACTGGCGATTGCATTTTTAGCCTACAAAATGAGTGGTTAGGAACTCAGGTCATCAGTAATCGAGAGAACTCAATATTTGCGGTCGTTATCTTCCCATTTGACCTAATTCACCGAGAAGGGTCTAAGCAAGGAGGTTCCTTATTCTAAAAAACGCTGCGAGGATGAAACAATGAGCGGATTTTTTAAAAAACAGCTTACTTTCATATTTTATGGTTTCGTTTTCTGGCTCCCGGTCACTTTAGTAATCTACATAGCGGTTCTTCTTTTCAGTAATGCCGAAAGGGTCGGCAGAATGATTCTAGGCGTTGCTGTATCTGACAAGAATTTATTTTCTGGTTTCGGTATTCTCCTTTGCATAGTGATTGTGTATTTCTCGGGCATGTTATTGAAATTAACAAAGTTTGGGAAAATGCTTTCCGGGATTCCGTTTGTCGGACTGTTTTTTGGGCAGGGCGAAATAATGCCTATTAGCAGACTAGCCCACATGCAACCCTGCCTTTTCTTATATTCACCAACCTGTGTTTCTTATGGCTGGATACTCTCAGAAGAAAAGGTCAAAACAAGTGAAGATAATGCTATTCCCCCCATGGTAAACGTGTATTTCCCAAACGTTCCAACGCTGGTTACTGGAGCAGTTTTCGCGGTAAGGAAAAACACCGTCATAAAACTCGCTAATTCCTCGGCCGAGATAATTAACCTCCTGCTTTATGCCTTCCGTAGCCCTGCGGCACTCAAGTATCTTCCATGGGAAGATGAATCTCGGGAAGAATTCGAGGAAAGGTCGAAATTTTTCGGTCTGAAGTAATCCGGGCTAATTAAGTTCCGCAACTTTTATTCAAAAGTCCACAGATAAAAAGCTATTGGAGCAGCATCTCAGGATAACTCTGATAAATGGTATGAATAATAGAACTAAACATCCGGCACAGTCTTACCAGCGGCTCACCCTGTTTGCCATTGCTTTAATGGTACTGGTAGGTGCCCTAATTGTTATTCTGGACTGGCGTCAGGCACGGCAGTTAGCAGGCAACATCAATTGGCTTCTGCTCATGGCAGCCCTGGGCTTCGTTGCCATATCTTATGTGTGTGCCAGCGCCAGCGTCGTGGTGATGCTCAGGGTATTCGGGGTCGAACTGGACCGGAATTATCTCCTGAGGGTTGGGTTTATCTCCGTAGTTTTAGAAAATCTGATAGCCCACCCAGTCGGGCTATCGCTGAGACTATTGACATTAGGACGAAACGGGGTCAGTAATGGCAAGACTATGGCTTCATCACTCTTGCTTTCATATTTCAAAAACCTCATCTTCTTCGCTCTTGTCCCGCTGAGCCTTATTTACATTATTTTTAGCTATCCGCTCTTTTTGGGTGGCTTAATCATCGTCTCTACCATCAGCATAATTCTAATTCTGGCCATCATCGTTGCCACCATCATTATTTTTAGTAAACGGATTCGAACATTTATCCTCAATTTGCTTGGCCACCTCTGGCGCCGCTTAACCCATCGGAGTATCGATGTATCTCTGGCTCAGTTCGGGAATGCGATGACAGAAGGTATAGCCGACCTGAGACACCGACCTAAAATACAGCTATCATTGGCAGCTCTGATTTTAGCGGACGTGGCGGCCACTATCATCACGCTGGGACTCTGCTTTATCGCCCTTGGTGTTCCGATACACGCCGGGGCTCTCATTGTGGGTTTTAATTTCGGCATCACACTAACAGTCATCTCTTTTATTCCTGGTGATGTCGGAGTTCAAGAGACTTCAATGGCCGGCGTATTTGCCCTCTTTGGCGTGCCGTTCAGTCACGGCGTGCTGGTGGCAATATTGTTCCGGGTTCTTTATTACTTCGTACCATTCATTTTCAGCCTGGGCTTTTATTGGGGCATAGTTAGAAAAGCAGGGAAAGATTAAAGCATCCCAGCCAGTCCGAGGACGCCGCCAGTCGTTATTACCGAAATCATCAAAAATAGCTACAACAGTAACCATTACCAGAATACCTGTTATTAAGTCCATCGCAAACTCCTAACATCCTTCAATCAAAGGCAAACAAAACTCACGCTGATAAAAACTTGACAAGTTAATATTGGCTTGATTATAATAAAAGAAACTAATCGCTTCATCTCCCTTCCCAATAAATCCGACGGAAATTTGTTTTTCAGACGCCCTTAAGGATTAGCTTGGTTTTCCTGTATGGCAAAGTATATCTTTGTTAGCGGTGGTGTTGTTAGTTCAGTTGGCAAGGGCATCACTGTCGCTTCTATCGGAACTATTCTAAAGAGTCGTCAAATCACCGTGTCCGTGCAGAAACTGGACCCTTATCTCAATGTTGACCCGGGAACGATGTCACCTTACCAGCATGGTGAGGTCTTTGTTACCGAAGATGGTGCCGAGACTGACCTTGATTTAGGTAATTACGAACGTTTTATTGATGTTAACCTTACCGCTGAGTCCAATGTTACTTCAGGTCAAATTTATAGCGCCGTGATTACTAAGGAGAGACGGGGTGATTTTCTGGGAGGCACAATCCAGGTAGTGCCTCATGTTACTACTGAGATAAAGCAGCGCTTTCAAAAGTTAGCGGATAAATCTCAGGCAGAAGTGATTATTATTGAGGTGGGTGGCACTGTCGGTGATA
>JACQOL010000017.1 GCA_016202555.1 Chloroflexota bacterium
ATCGACCAGGGTACAATATGGCACCAGAGCACTGCTAGATATTGCTTTACATGGGGGGGAAGGGCCGGTTCTTCTAAAAGATATTGCTCAGAGACAGCAGATTTCTCTCCTCTATCTGGAGCATCTAATTACTCCTCTGGTCGCTTCAGGAATAGTAAAGAGCACGCGGGGGGCACGGGGTGGTGTCTGGCTAGCCAAGCCGCCGGAAGAGGTAAAACTGAGCGAAGTTGTGCAGCTGCTCGATGGTTCAATGGCTCTGGTGGAGTGTGTGGATGATTCAAAAACTTGCTCCCGCTCTGATTTCTGTGTTACCCGGGATATCTGGGGTGAGCTGAAACAAGCCATTGACGGTGTTTTAGAGTCTACCACCTTGCAGGATTTAGTTGAGCGGCAGAAAAGAAAGGAGCAGCCGGCCGGGTTATTTTAGGGGATAGCGGCGAGCTCTATCTATCTACAGGGTTTTTCCAAGAATATTACCATTAGGCGCTGAGTAAATAAATCAACAGATGGGAAGCAACCCGTTAAGCTTAACTAGCTGGCGGGAAGGATGCTGAATTAGAAGGAGGAAGTAGTGAGCCAACAATTGAGGCGAGAAGCTCGCCGATTAAAGCTAGATTTTGATGTGCTGAAGAGCGGAGGATTTATCAAGCAAACTCAGGAGAATTTGTTCACGGTGAGATTGCGCTGTCCCGGGGGTAAAGTAAGTTCGCAACAGTTGCATAAGGCGGCTGAGATTGCTGAGAAATATGGACGGGGAGAGATTCATAACTCGTTTCGCCAATCACTCGAAATTCCGTATGTTCACTACCAGTACTTTGATGCGATTGCTGCCGAGCTAAAGGAAATTAATTGGTCGGTTGCTTCCTGCGGTCCTCGTATCAGGGTGCCAACGGCTTGTGCCGGCTGCACCTGGAACCCTAATGGTCTGATGGATACCCAGTCAATGTGTTTGGAGGTGGATAAACGCTATTTTGGTACTGCCACCACTCACCACAAATTCAAAATCTCATTTTCTGGGTGCCCGATAGATTGTGCCCGTACCAGGGAGATGGATTTAGGTTTTCAGGGAATTGTTGAGCCGGAATTGGATGCGGAGCTGTGTAATGCCTGTGGACTCTGCGTTGCTGCTTGTGAAGAAAAGGCACTTATTATGGTGAATGACCTGCCGGTAAGGGATATCAGTAAATGTAACAATTGCGGTGATTGTATCAAAGTCTGCCCGGTGAATGCGATGATAGCCGAGAGGAAGGGGTGGCTGGCTCGGCTAGGGGGTAAGCATGGGAAACATCCGATGTATGCTTATGAGATAGCTCAATTTGTTACTGATGAGCAATGTTGCTCTCTTATTGAAAAGACCATGGCGTGGTACCAGGCTAATGCTGTCGGTCGTGAGAGAATAGGGGGTACTATTGCTCGGCTGGGCCTGACTAAATACCTTGATGAAGTAGTCAAGCCATTAGGTCTAGAGGTTATCGAAAGAGCGGAAGAAAGAAGAAGATTCTGGACGGGCGGGAATTTTTATCTTGAAACCGGTAACGATGGGGCGAAAGAGTAACCCGTAATTATCATTAGACTATTTTATTATGGTCTTAAATCTTTAATACCCTCTGGAGAGGATAGCTAGTTTACCTAATTTTTGGAGGTGTGATATGGGAGATAACCGAACGAATAACTTTGACCATAAGTTGAGGGTGTATACTGATATAACCCAGCTTATTGCCAGCCCGGAAAATCCAACACCGTTAGTCCGGCTGAACAGAATTAACCCGAATCGGGACTTTCAAATCTATCTTAAACTGGAGAGATATAATCCGTTCGGTTCGGTTAAAGATAGAATTGCCTATGAAATGATAAAGGCATTGGAAATAAGAGGGAGAACGGTAGTTGAGCCGTCATCAGGTAATACCGGCATTGCTCTGGTTTCAGTGGCTAATGCCATGGGAATACCGGTTGAAATCGCTGTTCCCGAGAAAATTCCTGAGGAAAAAAAGATAATGTTGAGATTCCTTGGAGCTAAAGTAACTGAAGCTGATGACGCTCTATGTCCTTTGTTCCCTACTGAAGGAGCCAGAGGGCTGGTTAATGCCCTGATAAAGAGTCCGGCGACCAAGGATAGCTATGTTAGCCCTAATCAGTATGAGAATGAATTGAATGTGCAAGCTCACTACCGAAGTACCGGGCCCGAAATTTGGCGGCAAACACAGGGTAAGGTCAACTATTTCTTTGCTGGCTTTGGTACTGGCGGCACGATAAGCGGTGTTGGACGGTACCTTAAAGAGCAAAATCCCGAAATAAAAATTATCGGGGTGGAACCAGCTTCGGCAAACCATAAACTGCCGGGAATGAAGCGAATCACCGGACTGGACGAAGAGTTTATCCCTAAAATTCTGGACCGTTCCGTAATTGATGATACCGTAGCAGTAACTGACGAAGATGCTTATGCAACTGCCATTGGATTAGCCAGGAGGGACGGAATTCCGGTTGGGCCAACGACGGGTGCCATACTCTATGTTGCCTTACAATATGCCCGTCAGAATAAGGGTTTAGCGGTCGTTATCTCGCCAGATGATGCCTTTAAAT
>JACQOL010000018.1 GCA_016202555.1 Chloroflexota bacterium
TGGGCCTGGGACCCGGTAGAGAGTGCCAGCCTGCTGCCATGGCTGGTTGCCACCGCTTTCTTGCATTCTATTATGATGCAAAGAAGACGTGGGATACTGAAGGTATGGAATATGGTGCTGATAATTCTGACCTTCAGCCTATCAATTTTTGGCACTTTCCTGACCCGTAGCGGGGTTCTTTCTTCAGTGCATACCTTTGGTCAGTCTGCTCTGGGTCCCTTTTTTATGGCCTTCATTGGCGTTATCCTTGTCGGCTCGCTGGGATTACTCTTTTACCGTAGTGAAGAGCTGAGGGGTGAGGCGGAGATGGAGTCTCTGGTTTCCCGGGAGACCACTTTCCTGCTTAATAATTTGCTCCTGGTGGGGGCTGCTTTTGCTACCTTTTTGGGGACGGTTTTCCCCCTCATCTCTGAGGTGGTGCGGGGAGTCAAGATTAGTGTTAGTGCTCCCTTTTTCAATCAGGTGAACAGCCCTATCTTTTTAGCCGTTATTCTTCTCGCCGGGATATGTGCTCTCATCGGTTGGCGGCGGGCATCAGCGAAGAACCTGGTTCGCCATTTCCTCTGGCCTCTGGTGACATCTATCATTCTGGGAATAGTGCTTTTTATTTTCGGGGTAAGGGAAGTATATGCCATCATCGCCTTCCCTGTGTGTGCTTTCGTTCTTTTTACCATACTCTACGAGTGGTGGCGTGGGACGAGAGCCCGTCACCGCGTTAGAGCCGAAAATTACCTGAAGGCTTTCTGGGGCTTAATCGGGAGTAATCGACCTCGCAATGGTGGCTATATTGTTCATATCGGTATTATTATTCTCGCCATCGGGGTTACTGCTTCATCTGTCTATAGTGTAGAGAAGGAGTTCTCTATTAAGCCGGGTGAGGTAATGACCATCAATAACTACAACCTCACTTATCTGAGTAAGGATAGTTACACAACCCAGGGTAAGAATTTTGATACTACCACGCTCTCGGTCTATAAGCAGGGGGAACTGCTTGACCAGTTAACGCCCCTAAAATATCTTCAACTCAGCGACCAGCAGACAGTGAGCCAGGTTGCCATCCACCCTACCCTACTTGAGGATTTATATGTTATCCTGGTTGGCTGGGATGCGGATGGCACTACTGCCTTCAAAGTTCTGGTTAACCCGCTGGTTATGTGGATATGGATTGGGGGTATAGTGGTGGTGCTGGGAGGATTAGTTGCTTTTTGGCCGGAGAGGCAAAAGCTATCAGCCCTCCAGCAAGCTGAGGGGAGGGGGAGCAGAAGCTACCAGTTCTTCAGCCATCCAGGAGAAGGAAAGAGCAGAAGCTAGCAGCTTCACAGCAAGTTAGGGAAAGGGAGTAATAGTTATGATATTAAAGAGTCTTGGTATTGCCCTAGTATTTGTTCTTTTACTTGTCTCACCGGTCAGGGCTGCTCAGTCAGCCGCCTCCGGCGATATTGCCCAACAGCTTATCTGCCAGTGTGGCTGCACCTTGACTTTGGCTAATTGCTCTCACGGCGAATGCATGTCGCGGGATGCAATGAATACCTTGATTGAGCAAAAGCTGTCCCAGGGTCAATCAGAAAAGCAGGTTATCGCTTTCTTCGTTGCTCAGTATGGAGAGCAGGTGCTGGCGTCTCCCCCCAAGCGGGGTTTTAACCTGGTGGCCTGGATTGCACCCTTTGTTGCTATATTGGCTGGAGCAGCTATTATCATTTTCGCCATGAGGGAATGGGTCAAGCGGGGTAGTCAAGCTCCAACCACGACTACGACTGAGAGTGAGCCGGGGGAGGAGAAATACCGGCAGCAGGTGGAGCAAGAACTCGATGAGTTTCGGGAGAGAGGTTTCAGATGACGGTTTTTGTGGCGTTATTATTAACGGTCCTGGCTTTTGTCTTTATCACTTATCCCTTACTCAGGCAAAGGTTGCGTTCGGTTGATGCCGTTGATGACGAACAGCTACAGGAATTATACTCCAGAAAGGACACCGCCTATTCTATGCTTAAAGAACTGGAATTTGATTTCGAATCAGGTATCCTCAGTAAAGAGGACTATCAGGAACTGGAGACAAGGTATAAAGGTAAAGCTATTTCTATTCTCAGAGGGATTGATGATTTGGGCAATGATATTGGTGTGGGAGATGAAATCGAAAATCAGGTTCAGAAGTTACGCCGAGAAAAGACCAGCCAGGTGGATGAGGAACTGGAGAAAGAGGTTCTCAGCCTGCGCCGGGGTAAAGCTAAAGGGCGCTTCTGCTCTCAGTGTGGGGTAGAGTGCCAGGTGGGCGACCGTTTCTGTGCCCGTTGCGGCACACCCCTGCGGTAAAAAGGAGGGAGTATTGATTAAACGGATTCTTTTATTGGCGGCGATTTTTATTTTGATTTTGGCGGCTCCCGTCCGGGGAGCTGAGACGAATAGCGGTATTATTGAGGGTCGGATAGTTAACGCTACCGCCACCGGCGGTAGCGTTAATGACCAGCTCATTACCTTGAGGACCTATCTCAGTGATACTGAAAAGACTTCAGCTACTACCAAAACTGATACTGAGGGTCGTTTCACCTTTACCGGTTTAGTCACTACTAATACGAGCTATAGCTATGATGTTACCGCAACCTTTCAGGAGGCGGATTACACCAGTGAGCGGCTCACTTTTAAAGCTGAAGAGCTAAGCAAGTCTATTGAGATTACTGTCTATGATTCGACTGGCAGCGATGCAACAATCAGGGTAGCTGATGCACATACCATCATCTTTGTTGGGCAAGGCAGCCTTAAGATAGTCGAAGTTTTTTCCGTTAGTAACGATTCTGACCGGACTTACATCGGGTCGGGCGAAATTACGGCTACGGGGAAAAGACGGACAGTGATGTTGCCTCTGCCGGATAAAAGCACCGACCTGCAATATGGTGGGGAGTTGATGTTATGTTGTGTTCTTCCTCCTGATAAAGAGGGTTTTTGGGATACTATGCCTGTTCTGCCTGGGAGCAAAACTATTGCCTATTCTTCTCAGGTTAGCTATAGCGGGGGAGAATATACCTATTCCCGGAAGGTGTATGCCCCAACCGCTAGTTACGACCTTCTGATTCAGGGTAAGAACATTGCCGTTGCCGGTGACCAGCTGGTTAGCCAGGGGCTGGTGGAATTTGAGAATAGCCAGTTCCAGCAGTTTTCAGGCGGAGATTTTACCCTGGGTGATGTTGTGCTTGCCAAGCTCTCGGTACTGCCCCAGTCGGCTAATCAGGGGCCTATTCTCTGGATAGTTCTGACGTTGATAGTACTAGCAGGTGGTTTTGGGCTTATTTATCTGAAGAATAAAGGTAGGCTGCAGCCAGTAAGAGTCGGTGGGAGTCTGGAACAGCGCCGACAAGGATTATTGGCGGAGCTAGCTCAAATGGATGATTATTTTGAGGGTGGTAAAATCGCGGAGAAGGATTACCGCCGCTTGCGTGCCGAAAAGAAGGCTCAGATAGTTACCTTGCAGCAAAGACCAAAAGAGGGCCGGGGCAAGAGGTAATGGGGCAAAACATTACTTCCCCGGACTGGGTGGTGAAGGTCACCGGGTTGACCAAGTCTTTCGGTAATCAACGGGCATTAAGAGGGATAGACCTTGAGGTAAGACCGGGAGAGTTCATTGTTATCTTTGGTCCTAATGGGGCTGGCAAAAGTACTTTACTCAATGTGCTGGCCGGTATCATCAATCCCTCCTCAGGCAGCATTCTCATCGGCGGGCGGAGTCTTCAGGATAATGCTGAAGAAGTCAGGCGCCAGATTGGGGTGGTCAGTCACCAGACTTTTCTTTATGGCAATCTTACCGCCTATGAAAATCTGGAGTTCTACAGCCGTATGTATGATGTGCCCAGGTGTGAGGAACGGATTGAGGAGGTAGCGGCAATAGTGGGAATGACCTCCCGCCTTCATGACCGGGTAAGCACCTTTTCTCGTGGTATGCAGCAAAGAATATCCATTGCTCGTGCCCTGTTGCATAAGCCAGCAATAATGCTGTTGGATGAGCCGGAAACAGGGTTAGACCAGCAGGCTATCGCGATGCTCTGGGAGACATTACACGCTGATGGTGCTGAAAAACGCTCCATTATCCTGACCAGCCATAATCTGGAGCGAGGGTTTGAGCTTGGGGAACGTCTGCTGGTTTTAGACAAGGGTAAGATTGTTTATGAAGTCTTCAAGAAAGACTTAGATCTGGATGGTTTGAAAACGGCTTATCAGCAGAGCACAAGAGTTAGCCAATGAATTTCTGGCGTAAGGTCATTGCCATCACCTGGAAGGATGCTCTCTCAGAAATGAGAACCAGAGAGATTATCTTTTCCGTGCTGGTCTTCACTCTTTTGGTAATCGTGATTTTTAATTTTGCCTTTGGTACCAGCCAGGAAGTGATAGTTCTAGTAGCTCCAGGTAGTCTCTGGGTAACTTTCGCCTTTGCCGGAGTCTTGAGTCTCAACCGGGCTTTCATCCCAGAAAAAGAGCAGGGTTGTCTTGAGGGATTAATGGCCTGCCCGATAAGCCGGGAGATTATCTATGTTGGTAAGGTAGTGAGTAGTTTGCTCTTTATGCTGATTATTGAAGCAATAGCGCTACCTATTTTTGCCTTTCTTTTCAATTTGCCAATGCTCTCGCTACAGGTCATTACGATTACGGTGCTAACCACAGTGGGTTTTGTGGCGGTGGGGACGCTATTTTCGGCACTGGCGGTTAACACCAAAGCACGGGAGATGGTACTGCCGATTCTCTTTTTGCCCATCGTTGTTCCCATTATTATTGGCGCTGTTGAGGCTTCAGGATTAGCCCTTGCCGGCGAGTCGTGGGCAAGTTTTTCCTCCTGGCTCGGGATAATAGTGGCTTTTGATGCCATCTTTCTGGTGGCGTCGTTCTTGGTCTTTGCCTTCGTCGTTGAAGAATAGCAGGCAATAAGGAGGGGTTATGGCAAGGAAAATTCTGCTCTGGTTGACTCTGGTGTTGATGATGATTGCCCTCTACATGGTCTTTGTTTATGTCCCTACCGAGAAGGAGATGGGGATTGTCCAGCGTATTTTTTACCTGATGGTGCCGGCAGGCTGGCTGGCAATGCTCTCCTTCACGATTGTCTTTCTTGGTAGTATCCTCTATCTGGTAAAAAGGGTAGATAAGTGGGATATTATTGCCCGTTCTTCGTCGGAGCTGGGCATTGTCTTTACCACCATGGCTCTTATCGTTGGTCCTATCTGGGCAAAGCCAATCTGGGGGGTGTGGTGGGACTGGGGAACGCCCCGCTTACCGGCTACCCTCATTCTCTGGTTTATCTACCTTGCCTATTTTATGGTGCGTTCCTTTGCTGCTGAAGAGTCTCGGGGTGCTCGCTTTGCTGCCGTAGTCGGCATTGTCGGCTTCGTTGATATACCTATCATTGCTCTTAGTAATACTCTGTGGCAGAGAGAGCAGTTCCAACACCCTGGAGCCCTAGTTTTTCAGGGCGGACTAGACCCGAAAATGACTTTAACCCTCATGGTTAGTATTTTTGCCTTCACCGCTTTGTATTGCCTGCTTTTGCTGCTCAGGGTCTCCCTGAGAAATGCTGAAATTGAAATAAGAGATTTGAAGGAGTTGTCTGATTGAGTTTATAATTCCATAAAGGAGACATAAAAATGCAAAATGGTGGCTATCTCTTAGCGGCTTTTATCATCGCCTGGGCGTTGGTTTTCGGTTATGTGCTGCTATTGCTTAACAGGCAGAGCAAGTTACAGCAGGAAATCAGCTCATTAAAAGAGGCACTTAAAGAAAGGGTAATCAAGCCTTAGGGATTAGTCTTCACGAGTAGCCTCTTTATTCAATGAAAAAGGGTGGCACTTAAAACCAGTTTGGTGGTAGTCAGAGCCGGACTACTATCTTTACTATCGTACATCATTCCCTTGTATTGTTTATTTTCTTTGGTGTATAGTATAATGCGTTGTATAACTTTTAGGAGAAACGGATGACATCTGATAAGATAGCAATCGCTGAAGCAGAACAGTTGCCTGACTACGAGCTGGTATTAGTCATTAGCCCGGAGGTTATTGACGAGCAGTTTGAAGCGACATTAGATAATGTAAGTCGCTTTATTACTGGGAGGGGGGGCATCATCTCCGAGATAGAGCGGTGGGGTAAAAGAAGGTTAGCTTATCCCATAAAACATTTCGGAGAGGGTAACTATGTTTTAGCTAAGTTACAATTGAAACCGGCATTGGGGAAGGAACTGGAGGCGAACCTGAAGATTGCTGATGAGGTTTTGCGGCACTTGCTGATAAGAGTAGGTAGTTAACCGGGGACTATCTCCTGCTACTGGTATTTGCGGAGAGTTAAAGGAGTGTTGAGGCGATGGTAAGTGTCAATAAAATAATAGTTATCGGTAATCTTGGTAGTGAACCGGAAATGCGTTTTACTCCTAGTGGCCGACCGGTAACCTCTTTTAGTGTGGCGACTAACTGGAGGTCTACTACTGCTGAGGGCGAGCGGAGGGAGGAGACGGAGTGGTTTACAGTGGTTGCCTGGGGTAAATTAGCCGAACAATGTAACCAGTTTTTGAGTAAAGGCCGGCTGGTCTATGTCGAGGGCAGGCTACGCACGCATACCTGGGAGGGGCAGGATGGGCAGAAGCATTCTCGCAATGAAATCGTTGCCAATAGCGTCAGGTTTCTGGATAGGCAGGCCGCCGCTCCTTTGCCTGGAGAGAAGACCGATGAGGCTGGGGTTCAGCCAGAGGGTTCACCCCGAGGGGTTGATGAATTAGAGCCAGAAGACCTCCCATTTTAGGTGGGTATCGAAATTAAAGCTTACGAATTAGGAGTTGATAACAAGTGGTGAGACAAAGAGACAGCAGCCGACCAAGGAATCCCAGGTGGAGTGGAACAAGGTATGTAGCGGTTCGTAAGGTTTGCTCTTTCTGCGCCAGCAAGGTTGAGGTAATCGACTATAAAGATGCTGGTAAATTACGCAACTTTGTTTCGGATAGAGGTAAGATAGAGCCACGCCGCCGAACTGGCACTTGTGCTAAGCATCAGCGCTTCTTAGCCAGGGCAATAAAGAGAGCCCGGCATTTAGCCTTATTACCGTATGTGCCAGCTCACGTTTTTCGGGTGGGGAGTGTTAAGCTAGGGGGTTAGTTGACCAAAGGGAGGATTGCTTATCCCCCTTCCCTTTTGTAATCACTGTAATTTGAAAGAGGATTTAGAGTGCCAAAAAGGACTTATCAACCGAAGAAGATTCCGCGCAAGCGTGAGCATGGCTTTCTCAAGAGAATGAGCACGCGGGGCGGACAGGCTGTTTTAAGGGCGAGACGGCTTAAGGGTCGTAAGCGATTAACTGTGGTTTGAGGGGTAATGGCGCCTTTGCCGTCGAGTCTGGGAAGGTAAGCGATGAAGGGAGCAGAATACCTGACAAAGCCACAGCAATACGCCTTGGTTTATCGTCAAGGAAGCTCGGTGGCGTCTGATTTAGTGGTGTTAAAGTGGGTACATAATCGGCTTACTTTCTCCCGCTTTGGTTTTTCGGTGAGCAAACGAGTGGGTAATGCGGTAACGAGAAACAGGCTAAAGCGTTTGCTTCGTGAA
>JACQOL010000025.1 GCA_016202555.1 Chloroflexota bacterium
CCGTTGAGGATGCCGATGATGACCGTGACCAGGAAGATAGCCATACCTCCCTGGAAGAGGAGTTTGATCTCACTGCGGAATGGACTATTTCCGCCCACTGTCTTCATTGTCGTCCCTGCCTCCAATTCCAGTCTGAGCGATAGTAGCCAACATTTCCCATTTCAATTCACAATAGGCATCCTGACCCTCATTACTCTTATTCCCGATAATATATCTAGGTCACCTGGTTATCAATAACCGTCTCTGAGCCTTGCAGCTCTCAGAATCCTCATCTAGCAGTACTAGCAAAGCTCTCCATTCGGAAAGAGGCGATACTTCTCCCTCATCTTTTTACCTTACGGCTTGTTTAAGACCTATAAAGATGTTCTTCTGCTTCTCAACATAGCGGTACATAAAGATAATAAAGCCAACGAAAACGACACCCAGAATAACGGTATATATGAGCCCGCTGGGACCAAGCGCCTCCCAAGCAAAGGCCAAGGTAAGCAGCAATCCGGTAGCCAGATGCCCGGTTACGGTCAGGGCGTTAGCCGGAACAAGGTCAAAGGGGCTGGAATGATGTTTAGTAGCATACTGTAGAGCTCTTATCGCCAGAGGCAGGGTGAGCAATCCCAGTAAAACGGTTGGGGGTAGGACCCCGGTGGCTGCCCCCACCCCGATTGACACATACACCCCGGCCATAATCAAAGCATAGAGAATGACGGCTCTTTCTCGTCCCAGCCTAACCACCAGAGTATTCTTGCCCACCTGCTTATCGGCAGTGAAGTCGGGAAACTCATTAATATAAAGCACGGCGGCAATAAGCAGGGACACCGGAATGGCCGCAACCACCGGCAGCCAGCTAAAACTTTTCGTCTGAACATAGTAAGCCCCAAGCGTCATCAGAACACCAAAGTTCAACCCCACCAGAAGTTCACCAAACCCTCTCTTTGCCCAGTTAAATGGACCACCGGTATAGAACATACCCGAGATAAGCCCGATAGCCCCTAAAAGCAGAATGAGCGGTCCTCTTGTCCAGGCAAGGTAAAAACCAATCAAAGCGCTAAACAGGAAGGCAATCAGCGCCCCGCTCAGCACTTCAATAGGAGTAAGCAATCCCAGTTGGATTACCCGGCTCCCCCCACTGAAGGGACGGACAAACTGCTGGTTGACCTCATCATTACCACTCCTGTGGTCAGAGTAATCATTCATGACATTGCTGCCGACATGTATCAATAGCCCGGCCAGCAGGGTAAGGAGAAAAAATCCCCAATAGAAAGTCCCCATGGTGAACCAGGCGATGGCAGTACCCAACAGCACCGGAACAATACTGGCAGTGAGGAAAGGAACTCTCAATTCCATCCGCCAGTTCTTCAGCTTCATCTTAATAAGTTGCCAATCACTGACCACCTGCCGATTCTGCGGGAACTCAATAACAGTGGGGGGAATGCCCTGCACAATCTCATTAAAAATGCGGAACTTGATGGTATCTGGCACCACCTTAATACAGTCAAGCATGCCGCTATTGCCCGTCTCGGTAAGATATTTGACCACAGGCGACCTCTTAGCAGTCATCTCCAGGGCCTGTTCCCTTTCCTTCTCATCCCTGACAAAAATCGCTTTCCCGGTGATTTCAACCTCTTTCGATTCGTTGATGTTACTCCCAGAGTGATGAAGCAGCAGCGAAATAGAGGGGTGATTGGTCATTTGCACCGTCTTGGGGTCGCCCTTAATAGTTGCCAGGTAAATATTAAAGTTATCGTCGGTAGCATAGTGCATCATCCGGATTCTCATTCCTTCTCCGGCCGAGGTAGCGATGGCTGCCACTGCCACCTCTTCCATTAGCTTCAGAATTTCAGCTCTATTATGCGATGTACTCATAATTTCTCCTCCTAAAAATTATTATATTATAACATGAGTCTTGAGAGATTTCTTACCGACCCTCAAATGGCAGACCGGTTTATCAGTTACAGATGCCGCTCTGGCAATTGTTTTAACCATCACTTCAGCTACCGCTCCCTACAGTGACCTGCCCCTGCATATAAGGATGAATATTGCAGTGATAAGTAAAGGTCGCCGCTGTAATAAAGGTATAGCTTCGAGACTGACCACCGGCTAGATTGCCAAGGTCAAAGCCATCACCTGTAACCGTGTGAGGTACCGAGTCTTGATTAGTCCAGGTAATAGTGTCACCAACCTTAATGGTTATCTGACTAGAGTTAAAAGCGAAGCCCCTGATAGCTACTTGATATGTGGTACTAACAACCGGAGCCGGGGGAACCTTAACCTTAAATGTGCCGGATAAGCCACCAGCATTTACAGTATAGGTGCCAGCGACATCCCTGGCGGTAACGAAGGATACTATCTGACTAGCCCCACCGCTCAGGATTACATTCTGAGTAGCTACAGCTATATTATCTATCTTAAGGATTACTTCATAGCTGCCGCTGAGGCCGCCGGTGTTAGTAACCATAACACTGATAGTAATACTTTTACCGGTATCAACTTCAGCGGGAGATATAGTCAAGTTACTGCTTGTAAAAGCAACCGGGGCTGGTGCCGACTCTGCTGGAGGTAGTACTGGAACTGGTGTCGAAGCCGGTGGTGTTGACGTATTCTCTGCTGGTGGTAGCGCTGGAGGCGGGGCTGATGCCGGCTCTACTGGAGGTAGCGCTGGAACTGGTGTCGAAGCCGGTGATGTTGGCGTATTCTCTGCCGGTGGTGGAAATGTTGGCGAAGCCGGTGACTGAGAGCAGCCGCTCACTAAACTAACCACCAACACAATAGCTAATAAACCAACAAACACTTTTGCCATTTAACCTCTTTGACACGCTATAATAATAAGGAGTTTGCTATTTAAGAAGACCCTACCTCTTTTAATTTCCTTACCAAACGACCTAATCATTAAGTAACGATACCAGAGATTACTACTTGACTCTAAGGGTTATTATTGAAACAATAACAAACAAAACTACCAGGATGATAGTAAGCTGAAATAATGTTTTTTCTACCCCGCGTCTGGTGCGGAAGACGGTATCAGCCTGACCGAAGATACCACCTAGACCCCCACCCCGCACCTGAAGCATGATGGCCAGTATTAAAGCTATTGACAATACAATCTGAGCCACATTAAGGTAGGCTTGCACTCTATTTCCCCTCCAGTTTTTTCTTCATTAATTGGTTCACCAACTGCGGATTGGCACGCCCCTTAGTCGCCTTCATTACCTGCCCAATCAGAAACTTAAGTGCCGACTCTTTACCCGTCTTAAAATCAGCCACGGCTGGAGCATTGGCAGTTATTATCTGACTGACTGCTTCTTCAATAGCTCGAGTATCACTTATTTGGCTAAGTTCTCCTTCTTGGAGGAGGGTGTCCGGGTCTTTCCCTGTATTATACATTTCCTCTAACATCACTTTACTAGTGGAAGCGGCAACAATACCCTGTAAATTTAAGGCCGACAATCTAGCCAATCTTTCCGGGCTAACCTTTTCTCCAAATTGGACAATATCTATGTTATCAGCATTTATTATACGGCTAACTTCACCCAAAAGCCAATTACTGCCTATCTTCGCTGAATCAACTTTTGATATATTACCCGGCTCACCCGTAGCTCTAACAACAAATGCTTCATGATAATCAGCCATTGCCTTAGAACTGGTCAGCAGGTTGGCATCATAGACAGGCAAGCCGTAGTCAGTCATAAAACGGTCACGCCTGGCTTCAGGCAACTCGGGCAGTTTTGACCTTATTTGCTCCACCCATTGCCGGCTCAAAACTAAGGGTGGCAGGTCTGGCTCAGGGAAATAACGGTAGTCATGGGCATACTCCTTACTGCGCTGCGAAACCGTTACCCCCTTCTCATCTACCCAACCCCGGGTCTCCTGAAGCAACCTTTTACCCTCCGCGGCGAGCTTTCTCTGCCGTTTGGCTTCATACTCCAGAGCCAGGTAGACTGCCCTGAAGCTATTCATATTTTTAACCTCAACCTTAGCCATCAGCTCCGAGCTAGCCTCGGGACGGATACTGATATTAGCATCACAGCGGAAGCTCCCCTCCTCCATATTTGCCGTAGATACATCCAGATACTGGAGTATACTGTGTAGCTTAATAAGGTATTGTCTGGCTTCCTCCGGTGAGCGCAGGTCAGGCTCACTGACAACCTCCATCAGTGGCACTCCCGAGCGGTTAACATCCACCAAGCTATAGGCTTCTCCGTCCGGCGAGGTGCGGTGCAGTAGTTTGGCGACATCCTCCTCAAGATGGACACGGGTTATCCCCACCCTCTTCTCTTCTTCATTCAGCGTTAAAGTAAGCCAGCCATGGTGACTGATTGGAGAATCATACTGTGAAATTTGATAGCCCTTCATCAGGTCAGGGTAGGGGTAGTTTTTGCGGTCAAACTTAGTACATTCGGTAATATCACAGTTTAAGGCTAGAGCCGTCATTATGGTGTATTCCACAGCTTGCTGATTGATAACTGGCAGAACGCCAGGCAGCCCCAAACACACCGGGCAGACATGAGTATTAGGCGGGGCATTAGCGTAATCAGCACGGCAACGACAGAACATCTTACTCTTCGTCCGCAGCTGGGCATGAACTTCCAACCCAATAACAGTTTCATATCCGGTCTCACCCTTAGTCACCCGCTTAGTATAGCAACAAGAGATTGTTTAGTAAAGAGTGAGGAGATCTTAAACAGTTATAACAATACGACTGACTGACATAGGAAATATATGTTATAATACGAGCGATAGTTATGGGGATATAGCTCAGTTGGGAGAGCG
>JACQOL010000019.1 GCA_016202555.1 Chloroflexota bacterium
ACCGCTGGCGCTGGCAGTTGATGTTGGGGGCAGCAAGATACTGACAGCGTTAGCTAACTCCAGCGGGAAGATATTCTCACGCGACCTTAGAATCACACCGGCGATAGAGGGTCCTCAAGCAGTTATCAACTCAGTTATCGCCTCTTCAAAGCATACCCTGGCTGAGGCAGGTGCTACCATTGCCGAAATCAAAGTTATCGGAATCAGCATTGCTGGTATCTCCGACCCGAAGAAAGGCGTTGTTTTTAGCTCACCTCATTTACCCGGCTGGCATAATGTTCTCTTAAAAAGAATAATGGAAAAGGAACTGGGTAAAAAGACCTTTCTGCTCAATGATGCCAATGCGGCAGCACTGGGTGAGCTCTATTTTGGTGCCGGGAGGGGCACCCGCAATTTTATCTATATTACGATTAGTACCGGCATTGGTGGTGGTATTGTCATCAATGGGGAGCTTTATTCAGGGGCTTTCGGCATGGCTGGTGAAGTAGGGCATATGACGATTGATGATGCTGGTCCACTCTGTGATTGTGGTAATAGTGGTTGCTGGGAAGCACTAGCATCTGGAACGGCCCTTACCCGGGAAGCCAGGCACCGTATTAATGAAGGGGCCAGGACATCAATTCTAGATTATGCTGGTGGGGAGATAGAGCAAGTTACCGCTCAAGTTATTCATACCGCCGCTAAGGGGGGCGATGCTTTAGCCCAGGAGCTTATTGCTCAGACTGGCTATTATCTCGGTGTCGGGCTAGCAAATCTCATCAATATCTTCAACCCGGAGCTAATCGTTATCGGTGGAGGATTGGCTAATATTGGTGACCGACTACTCCAGCCAGCCTTCAAAGTAGCCGGGGAGAGAGCCTTGCATGAACCTTATCAGAAGCTACGTTTTGCTTATGCGGAACTGGGGCAAGATAGCGGTGTCCTCGGTGCGGCTGCCTTCGCTCTTCAGCAAGTACCCAGAGGAGTTAAATGAGGTATTGCTCAAACCAAGCGATAACTAAATACTTTGACGCTATTTTTAACTCCAAGTATAATGAGTCTATAATTGAAACCATTAGGAAAGTTTAGTTGGTTATCCGTTAGCTAAAATGACAGGTTTAGCTTCAGAATAGAACGTGCGCCTATAGCTCAGTGGATAGAGCATCGGTCTTCGGAACCGAGGGTCGTGGGTTCGAATCCCCCTAGGCGCATACCTGAGTCATCCTCGTACCGATGTTCTATTGTTCTTCTAGCATATCCGGACGAATTCTTTAAATTGAAAGGTAGCCAAACGGTGTGGTATTATCTATTATCTGTTCAACTAAGGTGACGCGACAGTGAAATTTATCAAGATGCAGGGCACAGGAAACGATTTTGTGCTGGTTGAAACCAAAGACACTCGGCGGGATTGGGCACCGCTAGCAGTAGCTATGTGTGACCGCCACTTCGGCATCGGTGCTGACGGGCTATTGGTGATACTTCCCTCAGCGAGACATAACTTTCAAATGCGCGTTTTCAATAGCGACGGTTCTGATGGCGGTATCTCCGGCAACGGACTGAGGTGTGCGGTGAAATACTTTGTCGATGAGGGAAAGGTAAAGCCAGGTAAAAAAGAAATATCAATAGAGACCACGACAGGTATAAAAACAGCCACCGTCACAAAGAGGGCAGACAAAGTAGCCAAGGTGAAGGCCGGCATGGGCGAACCGCGGTTTGAGGCTCAGGAGATTCCGGTGGTCATCGGGCGAAACCAGAGCAAGGTTAAATCAATGATAAAGTATCCAGTGACCATAGATGGTAAAGAATTAAAGCTGAACCTGGTCTCGATGGGTAATCCACATGCCATCTACTTTTATCGTGGAGATGTAGATAATTTCCCGTTAGCCAGCCTGGGGCCGAAAGTCGAGCATCACAAGATATTTCCCCAGCGGGTTAATTTTGAGGTAGCCCGTTTGCTAAGTGACGGGCAGATAGAAGCCCGCACCTGGGAAAGGGGAGTCGGGGAGACATTAGCTTGTGGCAGTGGCGCCTGCGCCATCACCGTGGCGGCCCGGCTACACGGATATATTAAGGACAAAGCGACCATAAAAGAGCCTGGCGGGACACTGGAGGTAGAGTGGGATGGGCTAGGGGAGGTCTTCCTCAGCGGCCCGGCGGAAATCGTATTTACTGGGGAATGGCCGGCAAACTGAAGTATATCCAAGAATTGTCATTCCCTCGAAGGCGGTAAACCATTGTCTAGACCAGAGTTAAGAACCTTGATTCCCGATCAGGTCAGGAATAACAGGGCAAAGTGAGGTGTGATTTACAATGAAAATAAGACTGGCGCAACGGATAGAGAAGCTACCACCCTATCTTTTTGTCGGCATTACCAGGAAGATTGCCGAGAAGAGGGCTAAGGGTGAGGATGTCATTACCTTTGCTATTGGTGACCCAGATATTCCGACACCACCCCATATTATTGACCGACTATGCCAGGCAGCTAAAGACCCGGTTAATCATCGCTATCCGGAGTCAGAGGGTCTACCGGAGCTGCGCCAGGCAATAGCTGAATGGTATCAGAAACGATTCGGCGTCTCTCTTGACCCGAATAAAGAGGTTTTACCCCTGCTTGGCGCTAAGGAAGGGATTGCTCATATTGCCTTCTGCTTTATTGACCCGGGGGATATTGCCCTGGTGCCCGACCCAGCCTACCCGGTCTATGCCATCGGAACGCTGCTAGCCGGCGGCGAGTCTTACTATCTGCCCCTTACTGCGGAGAATAATTTTCTGCCTGATTTTAACCGTATCCCTGAGGATATAACCCAAAGAGCCAGACTTCTGTGGCTAAACTACCCGAACAACCCAACTGGTGCCGTGGCTGAACTTGATTTTTTCGAGAGAACAGTGGAATTTGCTCGTCAGCATAACCTGCCGGTGTGCCATGATGCACCATATTCAGAGGTTGCCTTTGATGGCTACCAGCCAGTTAGTTTTCTGCAGGCAGATGGAGCTAAAGAGGTAGGAGTGGAGTTTCACTCGCTATCGAAAAGCTTTAATATGCCCGGCTGGCGGATAGGAATGGCAGTGGGTAATGCAGCGATGATAAATGCTTTGAAGACGCTGAAGTCAAATGTTGATTCCGGGATTCCCCAGGCAATTCAATATGCTGCCATTGAGGCGTTAGGAGGACCCCAGGACTGTATTCAAGAGCATAATGCTATTTATCAGCGGCGCCGCGACCTGGTGGTTGAGACGCTAAATAAGCTTGGTTTTGAAGCTAAAACCCCAAAGGCAAGCCTGTATGTCTGGGCAAAAGTCCCTAAAGGCTATAATTCCGTGGACCTGGCGACCGATTTATTGGAGCAGGTCAACGTTGTTGTCATTCCTGGCATCGGTTATGGTCCGAGTGGCGAAGGCTACGTGCGGTTATCTCTGACTATCCCTGATGCCAGTCTGGTGAAAGGCTTGTCGCGATTAGCCGGATGGCGTAACAGCAAAAATAGATTCACCGCTAAAATAGCTTGACATAACGCAAGGAGGTAGATTATGTTTAAGAGGATAGACCATACTGAGTTTGTCCCAGCCGATTTTGAAAAGACCCTTCATTTCTACACAGAAATCATAGGATTCAAGATAACAATGAGAAGAAAAGTTGACCGGCCTCCTATGAAAGAGATTGTTTTTATCGAGTTGGGAGGGACGATGTTAGAACTTTTTTCGGTGCAGAATCCGGCTCCGGCATCCCGGGAGACTTGGCAGGTCGGCTACCGCAAGATTGCCATCCAGGTGGAAGATGCGGGCAAGGCTGTGACATATCTCAAGAACAATGGGATAGAAATAGTCAGTAGTTCGCCCGCCACAGAACCCACGAGACGGGCGGAGATAAAAGACCCGGACGGGATATCAATCGAACTAATACAGAGAGAATAAGGGGGGGCATATTCGCCGAGGCTTAAACGTTACTGAAACACCTCGAGAACAGGCATTCCTGGTAGCCGTCGCCACGAAGAGAAACAATGACCAGTGGTCAGCCGAGAGCTCTTTACAGGAGCTGTCTCAATTAGCCGGCACGGCTGGGGCTAGCGTAGTGGGCAAGCTTATTCAGCGGTTACCGGCACCATCAAAAGTGCATTACCTCGGCGAAGGTAAGCTAGTTGAGTTATTATCGCTCAAGAATAGCACTCACTATAATGTCGTCATTTTTGATGATGAGCTTTCGCCCTTACAACAGGGGAATCTGGAGGATTTTCTCGGGGTTAAGATTATTGACCGGTCAGCCCTGATTTTAGACATTTTTGCCAGGCGGGCTCAAACCCGTGAAGGTCAGCTACAGGTAGAACTGGCCCAGCACCAATACCTTTTCCCGCGCCTGGCCGGACAGTGGAGCCACCTGGAGAGACTGGGTGGTGGCATCGGCACCAGAGGTCCCGGTGAATCACAACTTGAGACGGATAGGCGTCTTATTCGCCAGAAAATAAATCGATTAGAAACGCAAATCGAGCAAGTCAGGAAACAACGCCTTTTATATCGCCAGAGGCGCCAAAAGAGGGGTATTCCCATAGTCGCCCTGGTGGGTTATACCAACACCGGTAAAAGCACCCTGCTCAACGCCCTCAGCCGGGCCGATGTCCTCGCTGAGAACAAGCTCTTTGCTACTCTTGACCCAACTACCCGGCGTTTGACTCTGCCGGATAAGAATGTCGTCTTAATCACCGATACGGTTGGTTTTATCCGCAAATTACCGCCGGCTATTATTACTGCCTTCCGGGCAACGCTTGAAGAATTAAGCGAAGCCAGTTTGCTGCTTCATGTGGTTGACCTGTCTTCACCTGATGCCGCCTCACAG
Source organism: Chloroflexota bacterium (assembly GCA_016202555.1). Lineage (GTDB taxonomy): Bacteria > Chloroflexota > Dehalococcoidia > Dehalococcoidales > UBA2162 > JACQOL01. The sequence goes on from JACQOL010000019.1 coordinate 4,808, forward strand.
TGCCAGACGGTTGAGGATATTCTTACCTCCCTCAACCTCAAGGACAAGCCCAGAATTACAGCCCTGAATAAAATTGACCTGTTGCTGGACAAAAGTCGGAGATGGGGCGAGGCGGAAGCGATAAGCTACCTGGCTAACCAGCCCCTGACTGTGAACCAGGATATGGTACTCATTTCCGCCAGCAAGAGATGGGGACTAAACAAGCTCTTAGAGCTAATCAGTCATACCATGAACCAGACTACCACCTCGCCTCCAGAATAGGGTAAGGTTATTAAATCTGCTATAATTAGGTTTATGCCTGATGATATTGCTCTCTACATTCATATTCCCTTTTGCCGCCGCAAATGTAACTATTGCTCCTTCATATCATATCCCCATCGCGATGCCGATATTCCAGCCTATGTGGAGGCACTTAAGCAGGAACTAGGCTTACGCATCAGAGGGAAGAGCATAAGAAGCATCTATTTTGGCGGGGGTACGCCCAGCTTACTTTCTGCTAGACAACTCAATGATATTTTAGCTACCATTAGTTCGCTGGGCCGCGTGAATCAAATGGCTGAGATAACTATTGAAGCCAACCCGGGCACGGTTAGTGAGCCATACTTCAGGGACATCAGGGCATTAGGAGTCAACCGGCTGAGCCTGGGAATACAAAGTCTGAATGACGCCGAACTGGCATTGATTGGTCGCATACACACCGCCGCCGAGGCCAGAGAGGCGGTGAGCTTCGCCCATAAGGCAGGATTTAACAATTTAAATTTGGACTTTATCTACGGCTTACCGAAACAGACCCTTAATGACTGGCAGAAAACACTGACTGAAGCAATGGAAATAGGGGCAGAGCATCTTTCACTCTATTGCCTGACTCTTGAAGACGGTGTGCCGCTGTGGGGGACAATTAAGCGGGGAGACTTGCCTGATACCGACCACGACCTCAGTGCCGACCAGTATGAAATGGCGGAGGATTTGCTGGCAGAGTCCGGTTACCGCCACTACGAAATATCAAACTGGGCCAGGCCGGGATACGAGTGCCGTCATAACCTGACTTACTGGGATAACTCGCCCTATCTGGGAATCGGTGCCGCTGCTCATTCCTTTCTAAATGGCCGGCGACTGGCTAATACACCGGATATCGATAAGTATCTGGATGCTTTTGTTGATAAGCCAGAACCGGTGCTGGATTTAAATGAAGAGATTAGCCCGGAACTACAGCTCGCTGAGACAGTTATCCTCGGTTTAAGGCAATGCCAGGGAATTTATCACGATGATATTCAACGCCGTTTTGGCATTGATTTGTTGAAACGTTACCGGCGTGAGCTAACTGAGATGGTCAATGCCGGTCTCCTGGAATATGATAACCGGTGCCTCCGGCTCAGTCGCCGAGGCAGACTATTAAGTAATGAGGTCTTCTGGCGACTCTTACCCGAATGAAGTTCCGATGAAAGGTGATTAATGGACCGCTCGCTGATTAGAAATTTCTGCATTATTGCTCACATCGACCATGGGAAGTCAACACTAGCCGACCGCCTGATAGAACTAACTGGGGCGATACGCCGTGAAGAAGCCCGTGAGCAAATGCTGGACAGTATGGAGCTGGAGCGCGAACGAGGCATCACTATTAAAGCCAAAACTATCCGCCTCAACTATCGGGCTAACGATGGCAAAACATACCAGCTGAATCTTATCGACACTCCGGGGCACGTCGACTTTTCTTATGAGGTTTCACGCACTCTGGCTGCCAGCGAAGGGGCTGTCCTGGTGATAGATGCCACCCAGGGCATTCAGGCACAAACTCTGGCAAATGTTTATACTGCTATGGAACATAACCTGGAAATTATCGTTGTTCTGAATAAGATTGATTTAGCCGGCAGTGAGCCTGGACGGGTTCTTGAAGAGGTTAAAAATGTGCTTGGTTATAACCCTGCGGAAGTACTGCTGATTAGTGCTAAGACCGGACAGGGCGTTCCCCAGTTGCTGGAAGCAATAGTCAAGCGCATTCCGCCACCCGGTGGAGATGAAAACTCCCCACTTCGGGCGTTAATCTTCGATTCACACTATGATGCTTATAAGGGTATTATCGCTCATCTTCGCGTCAGAGACGGTCGTATCTTGAAGGGAAGCCATCTTCGCCTGATGAAACAGAGCACTGAGATGGAGGTGCTGGAGGTCGGTTACTTTGCCCCAGAACCACATCCGGTAGCGGAATTGGTTGCCGGTGAGGTGGGCTATATCGCCACGGGGCTTAAAAGCGTCAAGGAATGCCGTGTTGGGGATACAGTCACTTCCTCATCTGGCGGAGCTACCGAACCACTGGCAGAATATCGTCCCGCCAAGGCAATGGTTTTTGCCGGTATCTATCCCATTGAGCCTGATAAATACAATGAGCTTCGTGAGGCGATTGATAAGCTTAGCCTTAATGATGCCTCGCTGTCGTATGAACCGGAATCCAGCCCGATACTAGGGCACGGCTTCCGCTGTGGCTTTCTGGGTTTGCTGCATATCGATATTGTCTGCGAGCGTCTGGAAAGGGAATTTGGGCTGGCGCTGGTGGTTACGGTAGCCAGCGTTAGCTTCATTGTCAGCAAAACCAACGGGGAGAAGTTAACGGTCATCAATCCAATGGCAATGCCGGAAGCGTCCGAGATAGCCACGATAGAAGAGCCGTGGGTCAGCATCTCAGTGATTACCCCG
>JACQOL010000022.1 GCA_016202555.1 Chloroflexota bacterium
ACGACCTCCTTGACCAGATTAAGCTCCGGGTAGAAAAAGGCGAGCGCTGCCTGGTAACTACCCTGACCAAAAGAATGGCAGAGGAGTTGGCCGACTATCTAATTGAGCTGGGCATTAAGACGCACTATCTCCATTCTGAGATTGATACCCTGGGAAGAGTGGAGATACTGCGCGACCTGCGCCTCGGCGTTTATGATGTCGTCGTCGGTATCAACCTGCTGCGGGAGGGATTAGACCTGCCCGAGGTCAGCCTGGTGGCTATTCTAGATGCCGATAAGGAAGGCTATTTGCGGTCGGCGGGCGCCTTAATTCAAACCATGGGGCGTGCCTCCCGCCATATTGACGGACATGCCATAATGTATGCCGATACGATTACCAGGTCAATGCAAGCCGCCATTAAGGAAACACAACGGCGCCGTCAGATTCAGGAAGCCTACAATAAAGAACATGGCATTACCCCGCAGGGGATAAGGAAGGCAATCAAAGACATCACAGAACGGGTAAAGGTAGTCGCCGAAACTCGTGCCCCCTATGTCGCCACTCCCATCGCCAAAGAGGATATCGCCCGCCTCATCAAAGAGCTGGAAGCCCAGATGAAGCTCGCCGCCCGCAACCTGGAGTTTGAGAAGGCAGCCCTGCTCCGCGACCGCATTGTTGAGCTACGCCGAAATCTGACTGATGATTTGGTAACCTCAGCCCCTTTATCCCCCTTTCCTTCAAGAGAGAGGGAGAAGCATACTTTAGGGAGGGTTCATCATCATAAAACTCACTACAGGAAAATATGAACAACGAACCATTAGATAATAAAACCAGACAGGAGCGCCGCGAAAAGAAGCTCAAGAAAAAGCAGGAAAGAATCCAGCAGCACGGCAAAAGCCTGGCAAAGATTTATATGGATGCGGTGCTGAAGAGACTGAAGAGACGAGGAAGAGATATTGACAAAGAGTAGCAACGATGCTATAAGCAGTATCAGCCGCACGGGGTAGAATTCATATCAAAAGAAGCAGTATTAGAGAGAATCTGTTGGGTAGTTTTTCAGAACCAGGTAGATGGAAAATCAATCGCAAAGCCGGCTGGCTTTTTGTATTCATAATGGCTTTCATGATTATCATGCTATTACCACAATCGGCAATGGCTCAAGAGAGACAAATAGACCTGACCTTGAGACTGGTCCCTAATCGTGCTAATTTTGTCGAAGTAGAGGCTGGGAAGGACAATATGCTCTTCCTGGAGGTTAACAATATTGGGAACAAAGCCATCACCGGTATCAGGCTATCATCAGATAAGACTGAAGGCTGGGTTATCGACTTTAAGCCGGGGAATATAGATTCTCTTAACCCCGGTAGTCTTCAGACGGTTAACGTTAATATCAGGCCACCCGGGAACATCGCCGGAGGTGAACACGCAATCAATATTATTGCCGAGGCAAATGAAATACGGAAGGTGGAAAACTTCTCGGTAACAATAAAATTAACACTCCTGACCTTGAATCTGCTCTCCCCTAACCGTTTGCCTTTCCCCAGTGAACTAAGAGCCGGGCAGGATAATGCCTTCTTACTGGAAGTTAACAACATCGGTAATAAAGCAATTACTGATATAAAGCTATCCGCAGATAAACTGGAAGGCTGGGTTATCGACTTTAACCCGGGGAAGATTGATTCTCTCGACCCCGGCAGACTTCAGACGGTGAACGTTAACATCAAGCCCCCCAACCAGGCTACCAAAGAGAGACACCAGATTACCTTTATTGCTGAATCAAACGAAACACGGCAGCTAGTTTCCTTTTTTGTAACAGTGAAGCCGGCCCAACTCTGGATATGGGTCTGGATTATCGCCGGGGTTATCGTCATCGCTGGCTTTGTTTTTATTTATCAGCGCTTCGGCGGGCAAAAATAAGGAAAGCAGATGGCTTACCCGGAGCGAAGTAAAACCTTAAACAGTAAGCTAAGGAGGAAAATATGATTGAGCGAGTTCACGAGCATATCATCAAGGAGCTGGGGGAAAACACCCGCACCGACACAATTTTTGTTCTCACCGCCATTATCCTCAACCTGATAACCCTGGGTATTAACTCCGGTATTGCTTCTGGAGGGGGAAATGCCACGACAACGATTCTTTTGTTCACCTTTGTCGCTCTGCTGCTAATAGTTAATCTGGTTGCCGAAATTGGATTGATAAGAGGACGGCAAACCAGGAAAAAATTGCTGGATGGTGTCCTGAAAATGTACAAAGACCAGGGTGTCGAAGGTTATTATGACCCCTCACTGCTGAGTGATTACCGCACCAGGTACAACCTGTTTATGTTCGCGGTGCTTTTTACCGGTCTAATCGCCCTGATTGTCCCCTTTGTCCTCTGGGTAAAATAATTCCGATTTAGCGAACGCCGTCAACGCTCCATCCCTGTAAAAAGAAGCGAGAGCGAAGGCTCCATCACGGCAAAACATGGCAATGATTTACCTGAAAAAGGTATTTGCTAGTGGTAACAGTTCCCATGGTTTGACCAGGATGGGCTGACTGTATTACCCTTAGCCAGACGGCGATAAGAACGGAGGATCGCCTTATCAAGAGTTGAAATGGGAAATCTAGTTCAATTATTAAAGGAGCACTTTCGTTGAAGTCGGACTCTTCCATCAAGATTCCGCCTCTGATTAAGCGAAATACCATCTATTTTGCCATTGCTCAGGCTTTCGTAGGGATGGGCACGCAGATGACTCCTACTTTAGGGGCCATTATGGTGGTCCGGCTACTGGGGTCGGCCAGCCTGGCTGGAATAGGCACCAGCATTCTGGGGATAGGCCGGTTCCTCATCGCCTATCCGGTGGGCAAAATAAGCGATACCTACGGTCGAAAGGTTGGGATGATATTAGGGTTATCGCTCAGCCTGATAGCCTCTCTAATCATCGGGCTCTCTATGTCACTAGTCTCGTTTCCCATTTTTCTGGTGGGTATGGTTATCTTTGGATTGGGGGTTGGAGCGGGGGGACAACTTCGGGTAGCGGCAGCTGATATGTATCCCCCCTCCCGACGGGCGCGGGGACTAGGTTACGTGCTGACGGGCTCTTTGATGGGAGCTCTTGGGGGACCAGGACTGATTAGTGCCGCTCAGGCTTTGTCACATCGCTTTGCTGTGGAGCCTCTGGCTCTGACCTGGATGCTGGTACCCCTGGTTATCCTGCCCAGTATTTTGTTGGTGTTCCAGGTGCGACCCGACCCTAAGGAGATAGCGGCTCATTTGGATAGATATTATCCCGGCTACCAGCCCGCGGCTATAAATGATGCCCAAATTAAAGTCAAAATTAGCTTGTTGTCCCTCTTTCGGCACTATCCCAAGCTTACTGCCTTTGCGGCCAACTTCGCAGTCCAAGGTAACATGACTATGATGATGGCAATGACCTCACTGACGCTCTCTCGTCATGGGCACAGCCTGCCATCCATCTCTCTCGCTGTGGCTATCCATGTCTTGGGCATGTTTGGCTTTTCGATACCGCTGGGCTGGCTAGCAGATAGAATGGGGAGACGCTTAGTCTCAATAGCAGGGTTGGCTCTGGCCGGTGCCGGGTCTATACTGGTGGCAGCCTCGGGTTTATATTGGCCCATAACAGCAGGGCTTTTTCTGGTAGGGTTGGGGTGGTCCTGCGTTAACATAGCGGCCACAATTATTATCGCTGACACTACTGGTCCGCTGGAGCGGGCCCGGGCCATAGGCGCCAACGATACCTTTACCTCCATCTCGGCAATCCTATTACCCCTGGTAGCCGGGCCCCTGGTGGAGTTCCTGGGTTTTCGCTTCCTGGGCTTCTTGGGAGCGGCCATTATGCTACCGCCTTTAGTTCTACTGCTAAAACTCCGTGAGCCGAGCCCCGGGAAATACGAGTGAATTACTCTCAGCTAGCAATCGGGTTGAAGATGTGGGGAGCTAACACTCAGTTTGAACCCTGATTAGGTATTAGAGCTACCAAACTAGCTGATTAGAATGAAGCATTGGCTTCCTGGAAACGATTGGCGAACGCCGTCAACGCTCCATTCTAGGGAAAAGAAGCGAGTGCGAGTGCGCCAACACTGGTAAAAACCTGGCGAGGATATACATGGATGCGATGACGCCGTGTTACTCAGGCAACGGAGTGCTGTAATAAGCACCCATTAGTTTGCTAAAGAACATAGCCATGGTATCACAGACTTCGTTGTTGAAATCGTGGCTCAGCCGCAACTCTTGCTGGCCGTTATTGTCTACTAACATCCCTTTCCTTGATGCATACTCGAGAGTCCGTTTCTGGTATCTCATCCTTGAAATCGAACCGCCGTGATGCGCGATGCAATTC
>JACQOL010000023.1 GCA_016202555.1 Chloroflexota bacterium
GCAGCGAGGCAAAATTAAGCGATTCATACCAGACTCCCTCATTAACGGCACCATCACCGAAGAAGCTAACCGAAACCGTGTCTCTTTTGGCGATGGAAAAGGCTAAGGCTGAGCCAACCGCCAGAGGCACCGTTCCAGCGACAATAGCACAGCTTCCCGGTAATCCGATGTCAGGCGATGCCAGGTGCATCGAACCACCCTTGCCCCGGGCACACCCGGTGGCTCGACCATAGAGTTCCGCCATTAGTGCCTTCATTTCACCACCCTTGGCCAGATAATGTCCATGACTGCGGTGGGTGCTGAAAACATAGTCATCCTTTCGGAGATTAGCACAGACACCGGTAGCGACTGCTTCCTCTCCAATATAGAGATGAACCGGGCAGATTATCTTCGGCTCAGCGTCAAGGAGTTCAGCGACTCTTTCCTCAAACCTTCTTATCTTAAGCATTGTTTGGTATAATGACTTTAAGGTTGCCGGAGGAATATCGGTAGCTGTTTTCGGATTGGTTGGTTTAGATTGTGGATTCATTCAATTTTCATCCTCTCTTCCAGGCCGTAATTTTGATACCATTGCACAAATTCCTTCAGTCCCTTTTCAAAATTATATTTGGGCTGCCATCCCAGCAGTTTGTGTGCTTTGGTAGCATCAGCGATTAACCGCTTTACTTCTCCAATTCGCGGCTCAACATGAATTGGTTTAATGACACCTTTTTTACCACAAAAGTCGATGGTCATGTTGGCTAAATCAAGAACCGAGACCTCACCACCACTACCGAAATTAATCGGCTCTGTTATTAGCTCGTTGTGATTCAGGACAAGGTCATAGGCTTTCACAGCATCATCAATATAGGTATAATCCCTGGTTTGTAAACCATCTCCGTAGATAATCGGGGGCATATTGCTTAAGATTCTGCGGGTAAAGATAGAGATTACTCCACCATAGCCGACATCTCGCTGCCGCGGACCGAAAGTATTGAAGAGTCTAAGTATCGAGATATTCATACCATAGGTTTGGATATAGGCATAGCACATTCGGTCAGCCGCAATTTTGCTGGCTCCATAAGGGTGCGGGGCATTCAAGGGATGTTTTTCATCAATCGGGGCATATTGAGCCGAACCATAAACTTCACTGGTAGAGGCATAAATTACCCTCTTCGTATCAGATATTCTGGCTGCCTCTAAGATATTTTGTGTTCCGATGACATTTACTTCATAGGTAAGTCGGGGTTCAATGTAAGACCTGTCTACATGAATCTGGGCTGCCAGGTGAAATATCACCTCGACATCACGGGTAATCTTTTCTAGTAAAGCGAAATCCAGGACATCGCCTTTGACCAACTTGAAATTCCGGTAATCTAACAGGTGCCTGATATTTGTCAGGTTACCGCTCATAAAGTTGTCTAAACATAGTACTGTATGACCTGCCCTGGTATACTTGTCGCAGAGATGACTTCCAATGAAGCCGGCACCACCAGTTATCAGTATTTTCATTGCTTAAACCTCAACTTTAAGTTCTTCTAGGTATTGGTGTAGTCCGCGGTCAAGTGAGCGCGGTGAATAGTTAAAGGTTTTTTGTGCTTTCGTTATATCTAAGAAAAAACGAAATGGGCGCTCAGTAGCTTCCCCGCTCAGCGCTATTTCCGATTTTGAATTGGTAAGGTTAATCAGCCGTTTAGCCAGCTCTCTGACACTCATTTCCTCGCCGCTACCGATATTGTAGACCCCCGGTTTAGCCTTTTCCCAGGCGAGGATAGTGCCTTGAACAACGTCATCGATAAAGACAAAATCGCTGGTTTGTCTGCCATCACCGTGTATTGTAATCGGTCGATTATTTAATGCCTGGCTAATAAAGGTCGGTATTGCGTCAGACTCCCTTTGTCCTCGCCCGTAGGCGCCAGAATAGCGGAGGATAATGGTATTCATTGCTTTAGAGTAGAAATTAGCATAAAGCTCGCCGACCAGCTTAGCGATGCCATAAATCGTTGATGGTTCTGCCAGGTGATTCTCATCCACCGGTAAATAGTGGGGAGGCTCAGAGTAGACGCTCATCGTAGAAGCGTATATCAAATTTTCAACACTATTGAGATAGGCTGCATTTAGCACATTTAGTGTCCCCCTGGCATTAGTATCAAAACATAAAAAAGGATTATGAATGTCGTCCTCACCGGGTAACTTCGCTGCCAGATGAAAGACGGCTTTTATCTGGTGATTCTTTATCATATCACGAACCATATCAGCGTCCCGAATATCGCCCCTTTGTAGATGGAATTCCTTAAATGGTAATAGCGAATTTATATTGTGCGTTCTCCCCGAATAGGACAGCCCCAATACATAATGTCCTCTATTGATTAGTTCCCGGCATAAATGAGAACCAATGAAACCGGTGGCACCCGTAACCAGAACATTCATATCTACCTACCCCGCATAATTAAGTTATTTTCTTCAATACACCTTGCGTAGAGCGACTCATATTTCTCAATACCTTTTGCCCAGGATAAATTTGACTTGATATATTCCCTGGCTTTTTGTGTTTTATTTTGAGCTTCAGTTGGATTATCCAGAACATATTGGATGGTATTACTTAGCTCATTTTTATTGCCCCATTCTACCAGGTAGCCGGCGTCGATTCGGCTGATATTTTCGCCACTGCCGCTATTTTTACTGACGATAATGGGGGTATTACATAATATCGCCTCAAAGGGTACCCCCGTCCCCTGCTCATAGATAGAGGTTTGAACTAATACATCGGCATCGACTAAGGCCGATAGCTTTTCGGTTCCACCGAGGAATCCGGTAAACAAAACCTTATCCCTTAAATCTAATCGGTCAATTAGTCTGTCTAAACTGGGCTTATAGCCATCATCGCTACCGACGATTACTAAAAGAACATCACTCCTGGATTGCACCAGTTTATAAAACGATTCAACCAGAAAATCAAGCCCTTTTATCCAGTGTATTCTGCCCAGGAACAAAAGGATATGCCTCTCTTTGATATTATATCGTCTCCTGAAGAGACCTGGTGGTGGAAGCTGAGAGAACTCCTCGGTATCCAATGGGGGTGTCAGCAGAATAATCTTATCATGGTTCACGCCTAATTTTTGATATTCACTGACGCCTACCCCAGTTTCGGCAACAACCTTGCTAGCATCTCTCAGTATCTTATCACCAAAGATAATATCAAACAGCCACTTGAGCGACCACTTAAAATCCTTTTTCTCCCCAGCCGCTCTGGGAATAGAGCCATGGGCATCCACCACATAAGGGATGCCATATTTCCTGGCGTAATGATGTATTACTATATTTTGAAAACTCCGGTAGCAGTGGAGGTGGATAATATCAAAATTTTTTAGCTTTCTTTTTGCTTCTCTAATAATACCTGGCATTAGATAGAATCCAGCTAAACTGGACAGGCAACGAAATGGGTAAACAGTTACCCCCGATAAGGAATCGATATATTTCTGGTCAAGTTCAAAGTTACTGGTATATATTACCACCTCGTGCTCCCTTTTGGCTAGGGCTTCCGAGAGCTTGTAGAGAAGGGCGACCGTCCCACCGCCATGGGGGAGAGAAAAAAGCGGAAATACTTGTAAAACCTTCATTCATTAAGATACCCGAGAATGATTTTAACTACCTTCGATGATACATTTTTGACTAAATATTCGGCTGGTGGTTCCCAATCGTCCTTTTCGTTCAGCACAACCTCCACCGATTTTAAGATTAAATCTGGCGAAACGCTGGTTAGCATATTACTGCCGCTTTCAATAGTTTCCGGTCTCTCGGTGACATCTCTGATAGTGATGTTCGGCACCTTAAAAATACAGCATTCTTCCTGAACTGTGCCACTATCGCTAATAACACACAACGCCTGCTTTTCTAAAGCAATGAAATCAAAAAAACCGAACGGTTCTAGAAGGCGAAGGTTCTCATTATCTACCCCCAGTCCGAACTCCTTTATTTTGTTTCTGGTGCGCGGATGTAAACTAACGATTATAGGCAGGGCGTATTTTTTATTTATCTCAGCCAGACTAAGAATAAGTTTCTTGAGCCTATCTTCTTCATCAACATTCTCAGCTCGGTGCATGGTAACCAGAAAGTAGTGACCAGCCGTCAGCCCAAGAGCCGTCAGGATAGTTGACTGGTCAATCTGCCGGTCATGGTGTTTGATTACTTCGTATATGGGGTTTCCAGTTACATAAATACGTTCGCCCGGGATGCCTTCCCGTAGCAGATTGGCACGGCTACGCTCAGTATACGGGAGTAGTATATCGCTGGAATGGTCAATAATCCGACGGTTGACCTCTTCAGGCACACGGTCGTCATAACAGCGGTTGCCGGCTTCCATATGATAAACGGGGATGCCCAGCCGTTTTGCCATAATGGCAGCCAGGCTGCTATTGGTATCGCCCAGCACCAGGAACTTGTCTGGCTTTTCCTGGAGCATTATTCGCTCACTCTGTGTCAGGATAGTAGCGATTTGCTCCCCGAAGCTGCCTCTGGCACCTAAGTAGTGGTCCGGCTCACGAACATTCAACTGCTGGAAAAAGATGCGGCTCAATTTGTCGTCGTAGTTCTGGCCGGTATGAACCAGCACATGGTCGCAATGGGCGTCTAGCTTTTTAATGATGCGGCTCAGTCGGATAATCTCAGGGCGTGTGCCCAGAATAGTCATTACCTTCACAAGTGAATCACTCCTAACAGATAATTGCTCATAGTCCGACGAGCCGGTAGTTAAAGCTGGCTAACTCAGTGACCATTTCTGGTACGGATGGTGGTGGTGAGTAGCCAGCTAGTGCCCAGAGTTCTCGGTTTAACGCCTCGTTGGTCGTCTCTAAAGTTCGGTCAACGACACTGGTAGCCTCGGTCGGGGTAATTGATATGTCTTCCCGATGGAAGCTCTCGGCAAAACATCGCAGCAATTCGTATTTAGTGACCTCTCCGCTGGGGATTACATGCTGTAGATGTGGTAAGGTTGCTCCCTTGTCGATGATGCCGTGGCACAATTTGGCGAAGTGCAAAGTGGTTACCCCATTCCAGCGGTGATTCACATACCCGCTGACCCCCGCATTCCTGGACTGGCCGAGAAACCAGTCCAGCAAAAATCTGTGTTCTTTCGGCTCTGGACCGATTATTGAGCAACGCAGGTGGGAGACAGTCTGGGCTGGCACCTCACCCAGACTCTTAGTTTTGCCATAGACATCCAGCGGGTTATGCTCATCACTTTCCGTATACCTGCCTTTTTCCCCGGAAAAAACGCAGTCGGTGGCAATCTGTAATACGCGCTGTCCGTTCTGCTGTGCCCGCCTGGCAATTCGATAAGGCAAGAGCGAGTTGATACGGAGCGCCCGCTCGACTTCAATAGCATTATTATCGTGAATGAGTGGTTTCGTGATACCGATGGCATTGATGAGCCAGTCGTATCCATCTATCATACTAATAATATTGAGTAAGTCGGGTGCATCAGCATCAAGTAGTAGCCAGTCTACCGCAGAGAGTCGTTCCTTACATTTTGATAGTAGCGCTTGAGTGCGCACCGTAGCGGCAACTTTTAAATCGGGCTGACAGGACAGGTAGTCTACTACCATTGACCCCAGCATGCCCGAACCACCGAGAACAATGACCTTCTTAGGCATTTTTAATACTCTGCTTTTCTACTGGCTCATTCAGCGCTCGGTTATTTGCCAGATGTCCCAATAATGTGCATCGTAGCGAACATCGTCATTACGTGATTCTTCAAGTGTGGCCGTTGAGAAGAAGATTAAAATAGTATCTTTAGTTAGTGACATGAAGCCATTAGCATATTCAGGCGGGATATAAACTACGGCTGGTTTATCTGAGGAAAGGACATAGCGGTACGCTTTACTGTCTTTGGAGGGCTTTCCCCAGTTATCAATCTTAACCGCTCCGATTATGGCTGCTCCTTTCAGGACTGTAACATATTTTATCTCATGGCGGTGGGCATGCCAGGCACGGACAAAACCGGCTTTGTGGTTAGTTACGGTATAGAAGCGCTTAATGTTGGCAAAATTAAAATCGTTAACGAAGCTTACTGTCCCGCGGTCATCAACGGCGAGTCCACCTTCAATAAGTTGTACCTCGTCGGCTAACTTTTTGTCCTGTCTTGACATATTAACCTCGAATATGAGTATTGAACATAGAGAGGAATTTCTGATTGGTATAGCGTGGATTATCCACATCCCTCAGCCGTCCGGAATCCAGTAGTGCCTTGACTTCCTCTATCCCCTCGTCAATTGAATACCGCGGATTGAATCCCAGCACTGTTCTAGCTTTGTCGCTACTTACCTGGTAGTTACGTGTGTCCTCGAAATTTCGCTCCGTTTGCTCGATGGTGAGATTCGAGAAATGCTGGCTCATCTTATTAGCCAGGTCGATAATACGCATGTTCTCCTTATGTAAGTTAAATATCCCGGTATGCTCTGTTGTCAGGTTATCGAAAATGGCCTGGGCAGCATCACGTACGTGAAGTAAGGGGCGAAATTGACTGCCACCAAAAACGGAAATCTTACCAAACTGATGCGCTCTAATGGTCAGGGTATTGACCACAAGGTCAAGGCGAATCCGGGAGAAAAAATCGCCCACGCCGAACAGGGTACCCAGACGAAAAATGAGGGTGTTCTTGTCGTTGAGATAACTCTCGGCTTTTAGCTTGGTTACGGCGTAGACAGATAGGGGGTTGGTTGGAGAAGACTCAGCTAAAAGGCCATCTCTGGCACCATATACGGAACAAGTGGAGGGGAAGATGATGCGTCCATCGAAGTTCTCAGCCAACCACTTGACTGACTCCTGATTAATGGCGATACTTACATCCGGATTAAGAGCACAAGCCGGGTCCCCTACTAGGGCTGCCAGCCATACTACTACATCAGCCCACTGTAAGTGCGGCCGTAATCGTTCCTGGTCACGCACATCCCCGTAGACAAAGTCTATCGGCTTGCGATAGGACTCCTCATAGAAGAGTGCGTCATATACACGAGCCTCATGCTCGCTGTGTAGCAGCAAATCAGTGATTGCCCCCCCAACGTAACCGGCACCCCCGGTAACCAGGACTTTCATAGAGCCTTTCCTCCTCGTGATTTTGTACCGCGTGCTGATTTATTGTTCGTAACCCTAATTAGCGGGAATATATTGAATCATATCCTATTCTCTTATTAGTCTGTCGTCAATCTTTTGTTCTGGGTGGAAATTGTCCCGTTAGCTTATTCTTTCTCACTATCTCGATTAGTTCTGCCTCAACTTGGTGGGCTATCTTTTGCTGGTCGTGCACTTGCTGGACATAATTTAGACCCGCCTGTCCCAGCTGTTGCCGGCGTTCAGCTGATTTTAGCAGATTAACTACCTTCCTCGCCATATCATTAGGACTATTAGCATAGCTTATTCCCTGGGACTCACCTGAAACCAGGGTTGTTATGCCGAGTAGGGGTGTGGCTACGGTTGCTTTGCCACAAGCCAGATATTGAATTATCTTGCCCGGGAAGATGTCCCTGGTGGCAGCCGTGTCTAGGAAAGGATTGATACACACTGTGGCCAGGTTGATGTATTGCGGCATTGTCGGGTAGGGTTGGAAGCCGGTGATAAAGACCTGTCTCTCTAAATCCAGTTCCTTGATAATTCGTTCTAACTTAGGACGCTGAGGGCCGTCCCCCACGATTAGCAGTTTAGCTGCTGGAATCGGTTCGATAATCCGTGGAAATTGGCGAATAAAGCCGTCGAGTCCGCTAAAGTCGAATAGTGTGCCGATAAAAACAATAATCTGGTCAGACTGGCTAAAGCCCCATTGCTGCCGAACATTGGAGCTATCAACTGCCGGGTGAAAGACTCCGGTATCTATTGGCAGTGGCAGCAGCTTTACCTTCGAAGCAGTTGCTCCCAGACTGATGACATATCGTGAGTGATTGGGAGTAATTGCCCAGATTGCGTCTACCTTAGAATAAACCATTTTCTCAAGAAACTTAGTGACAGGACGCAATACCGGATAGGGGACAAGCTGGTGAAGAATATCTATTGACCGGAAGACCAACGGGATGTTGAATTTTCCGGCTAGCAGGATAGTCTGTAATCCGTTGGTAGGAACGGAGTAAAGGATAATAATATCAATCTTTTTTTCCTTAATCGTTTTTTTGATTTCCCGGTAGTGGCTAAAAGCGGCTGATAGACGGCTTAAGCCGGGGATTTTAATGAAGCCCGGGCGCCTTAAAGATACGGAAGCATTGGGGTAAGCCCGAGCGACCCCATCAATCACCTTTGTCCTGAGGGTGCCGAAGTCAAGGGGTTTATCCCTGACCCACATCGATTCATAGTCAATAGCGTAGACTTGATGTCCGGAGAGGGATAAAAGTTCGGCAAGGCTATGTATTTCAAAGACTACTTTTCTCAGCCAGTCTATTTCGTGGATAAAAAGGATATTGATACCTATCACCTTCAGCGGGCTTTGATAACCCCTAAAAGCATCAGAAACCCGTTAATATTCATTTTTAAGTCTTGTAGCGAGCTAATCTGCCTTATCCGTTGCCAGAAATAAGAAGGGCGCAGGTAGAATTCCCGGTGGGCTTTTCTCAGCCAGTACTGGAGAGCCGCCCGGTTGAGTTGCTCACTTTCAAATATCGGCGTCATTTCACTGCCCAGCCCTTCGTAGACGAAGTTCTCCCAGGGAATAACACTGTTCTTATCCTTGAGATACAGGTCATACAGTTCGGTGCCGGGGAAGGGGGTAGTAACCGCAAACTGGGCAAAATCAACCTTTGACTTTTTGGCAAATTCAATGGTCTGGCTGATGGTTTCCGGGGTCTCGCCGGGAGAGCCGAGCATAAAGTAGCCGATGGTTTGTAGCCCTGCCTCTCGAGTCAGGCGAATTGCTGCCTCGACTTCGTCGATGGTAATGCCTTTATTGAGAGTATCCAGTATCTCTTGTGAAGCGGACTCGATACCATAGGCAATGGCATAACAGCCGGCTTGTTTCATATGGCTCAGTAAGTCTTTATTCACCAGATTGACCCGCGTCTCGCACGTCCAGTATATTTTTAAGCCTCTTTTAATTATCTCCTCGGCGATGGCATCGGCTCGCTTCTGGTTCAAGGTAAAGACATCATCGTAGAAGGCGACCTCTTTGATGCCGAACCTGTCCTGATAGTAAGCAATCTCGTCAACAACTCTCTGCGGGCTCTGGGCTCTGAATTTAGTACCGAAGACAGGTTTTGAGCAGTAGCTACAGTGGTAGGGACAACCCCGGCTGGTGATGATGGCAGCAAAAGGTAGGGCTCGGCCGTGAGGTGGGTGGGGTTTATAGCTTCGCCAGGGGAGTAAATGATAGGCAAGAAAAGGGAGAGAGTTCAAATCAATGTTGGTCGGCCTTAACGGAGTGCTGACCACCTTGCCATTTCTCCGATAGCTAATACCGCCGATTTTATCCAGGGGGTGCTTTTGCTCTAAAGCCTGGAGTAGCTCAAGAATAGTTTCCTCACCCTCCCCTTTGACGATTACATCCAGTTGCGGGGTATTAGTTAGTGTCTCTTCCGGGAGCAGCGTGGCATGGGTCCCACCCAGAATTATCGGTAAATCTGGATTAGATTTCTTCAGGTGATGGGCAATAGTTATCGCTGTGTTGATGGTGGGGGTCATTGCCGTCAGTCCGACGATGTCAGCGTCAGTCACATACGGGACGACATCCTCCGGTTTGAGTCTTAAAGCATTGGCATCGACTACGGATACATTGTAGCCGTGCCTCTCCAGAACAGCGGCTATGATGGCTAGTCCCATCGGGGGCTGGGAGTATTTAGTAAATTGCGGCGGGTTTATTAAAGCTATTTTCAACACTATTTTTTAGTAACTTATCCGGCTCCGGGATAAAATCACGATACCAATTGACAAATTGTTAGGTTTGATTATAACTTGCTTAAGCTACATTAAGCAAGGCTTAACCAGAGGTGACGCTGATGATGATAAACACCTCATTAAAGCCGATTAGTTCTCTGATAGTGTGCTTTTCTAATATAATTCTGCTACCATAAGACGTTATGGGATGAAGTATCATCACGCGACCAGAGAAGCTGTAATCTGACTCAGGAGTAAAGATAGTGAAGGTGGGTAAACCAGGACCCAAGCTAATTATCGGTCTAATACTAGCTTTATTATTTGGGGCGGCTCTGTTCCTTCGTGTTTACCTTCCCTACGATAAGATTTTTACTGCTGAGGGGATAAAGTTTAACGGCACTGACGCTTACTATTTTATGCGTCAGGTTGACAATCTCCTCCATAATTTCCCGCATTATACGAGTATTGACCCCTATTTTCTCTATCCAGGTGGGGTTATTGGAGAAGTTAGTATCCGCTTCTTTGTCTGGTTCCTTGCCACTATGACCTGGGTGATTGGATTGGGTGCTCCCACCGGACACACTATTGACGTTGTTGGTGTCTATTTTCCGGCGGTGCTGGGCGCCCTGACCGTCATTCCCGTGTATTTCATTGGTAAAGAGTTATTTGGTCGTTGGGCGGGGGTGTTTGCTGCCGGTCTAATCACCGTGCTACCCGGTGAATTTCTGGGACGGTCAGTACTGGGATACACTGACTACCATATTGCCGAAACACTGTTCACCACGCTAACTATGTTGTTTCTGATTCTGGCAATCAAGACAGCGAGCCAAAGACAACTCACCTTCAGTCATCTAAAGCGCCGAGATTGGGTAACGATGGCTAAACCGGCTATCTATAGCTTGCTAGCTGGCATTTTTCTGGGGATTTATATTTTCACCTGGCAGGGGGCACTTCTTTTTGTTTTCATCATCGCGGTCTATATGGTCCTCCAGTTTATCATTGACCACCTGAAGGGTAGGTACAGCGATTATCTCAGCTTTGTTGGCATTATTACCTTCCTGGTCGCCTTAGTTATATCATGGTTAGTTGCCGCCGGTACGTTTTTCCTGGTATCTGAGGTTATCGTTTTACTTAGCCTGCTTGTCCTGAGCGGCGTCGCCCATCTGATGGTACATCAAAAGATAAAGTCAGCCTACTACCCATTGGTTCTGCTGGGGCTTGGGCTAGCTGGGTTGGGTATTTTCTATCTTATTAGCCCTTCTTTCTTGGTCTCGATGCTGGGCCTATTCGCTGTCCTCATCCCGAAAGGGGCTCAGTTGACGACTATGGAAATGCAGCCTATTCTTTTCCCTAGTGGTAACTTCTCGCTGGGCGTTACCTGGGGTAATTTCCCGGGCTTATTACCTCTTGACACTACGACAACGGGCTTAACTTTTGGGAACATTTTTTCGCTCATGACCACCAGTCTTTTCCTTAGTTTCATTGCCTTAGGCATGCTAATCTACTTTGTTATCAAGCAAGGCAGTACCGAAAAAAGCTTGCTGGTAGTGTGGAGCCTGATAATACTGCTGGCTACTCTTGAGCAGCGCCGCTTTGCCTACTACTTTGCCGTTAATGTGGCTTTGCTTAGTGGCTACCTGTCGTGGCGAGTTCTTGGTTTGGTTGATATTAAGGAAGATAGCAACGGGGTAGTAACAACACAAAGAGAAACGAACACTAAAAAAGACAGACCCCGTAAAGCTAGTTCTTCGGTAACTACCACATACGTCGTGAAGGCTTTATCCGTGCTTATTGTCTTCTTTGTTGTCTTCTTCCCTAATGTTGCCCCGGCGATTGATACTGCCCGTCAGGTGCCTTTTGCCCCTGTTGATGCCTGGGTGAGTTCGCTTTCCTGGCTGAAGGAAAACACCCCTGACCCCTTTGGCAATCCCGATTTTTATTATGAGCTTCAGAAGCCACCTCCGGTCGGGGAAAACTATACTTACCCTGAATCAGCCTACGGTGTGATGGCCTGGTGGGATTATGGCTA
>JACQOL010000026.1 GCA_016202555.1 Chloroflexota bacterium
GTGCAGGTCTGGGTTGCCCAGAAACGAAGGATTGCTGTTGGCGATAAGCTCGCCGGACGGCATGGTAATAAGGGCGTGGTCTCTATCATCGCCCCGGCTGAGGATATGCCTTTCCTGCCTGACGGCACGCCGGTAGATATTATCCTTAACCCCATCGGCGTCCCATCGCGGATGAACATTGGCCAGGTTCTGGAAACTCACCTTGGTTGGGCAGCTAAAATGCTGGGCTTTAAGGCCCTTACCCCTGTCTTTGATAGTGCTGATGATATCGCCATAGAAGATGGCCTGGCCAGAGTCTGGTTGATGCAAAAAGCGGTAGCCATTAACCCTGACCCTGATAATGGCGAGACTACCCGGCAAGTGGAGCAGACCAAGACATGGTTGGAAAACCAGGGCTATGATGGAGATAAGGTCTTCAGCGATGACCAGCGTGGTCAGGCTAGAGAAGTTTGCCTACGCCTGTGGCTTGAGGAGCTCGGTATAACTAGTAAGGACCTTGGTACTGAGGCACTGGAGCAGGTGGTGAGTAAGGTCAGTATCACGCGGAGTCTGCCACCACCCATCATCGGTAAAGTTATCCTCCGTGATGGACACACCGGTGAGCCGTTCGACCAGCCGATAACAGTGGGCACTATCTACATTATGAAGCTAAACCACCTAGTTGAAGATAAGGTTCATGCCCGTTCCACCGGCCCCTACTCCCTGATTAGCCAGCAACCCCTGGGGGGTAAGGCTCAATTTGGAGGTCAGCGCTTTGGTGAAATGGAAGTATGGGCGCTGGAAGCCTATGGCGCTGCCCACAACCTCCAGGAAATCCTGACCATTAAATCGGATGATGTTACCGGCCGAGCTAAAGCCTATGAGGATATCGTTAAGAATGAGGATATTCAGCAACCGGGTGTCCCGGAATCGTTTAAGGTTCTGGTTAAGGAACTGCAAAGCCTGGGGCTATCCGTTGAGGTGATTAATGAGGAAGAAAAGATAACCCCTAGCGGAGAAACAGCCAAGATACTTAAAGCTGGTAACAAGGGTTAAAGTTAGCCGGGATTCAATCTGAGGAAAGGTAGAAGAAAATGCTGGAAGTTAACGATTTTGATGCCGTCCGTATCTCTTTAGCTTCACCGGAGCAGATTAAAAGCTGGTCCTACGGTGAGGTAACCAAGCCAGAAACTATCAATTACCGCACCCTGAAACCAGAGAGAGATGGGCTTTTTTGTGAGAAAATCTTTGGGCCGACCAAAGACTTTGAATGCTTCTGCGGTAAATATAAAAGGATACGCTATAAAGGAGTTATTTGCGATAAGTGTGGTGTCGAGGTAGCTCAATCTAAAGTACGCCGGGAACGAATGGGACATATTGAACTGGCCTGTCCGGTAAGCCATATCTGGTTTGCTAAGGGGGTACCCAGCCGACTGGGATTAATCCTTGACTTATCACCAAGAAACCTGGAGCGTGTGCTATATTTCTCCCATTTTATTATCACCGCCATAGATGAGGAGGCACGCCAAAAAACAATCGGGCAATTACAGGAGAAATCCTCTGAAGAAATAGCTAAGCGCCAAATAGCCTTGGAAGCTAAAATCACCGAGATGGAGCAAGCATCCGTTGAAGAGATAAATCAGTTACGGCGAAACTGGGAAGAGGAAAAGACACAACTTGAAGAGCAGATGAACACCGAAGTGGCACAACTAAAAGACCTCAGATTACGACAACTACTTACCGATAGTGAGTATCAAGAGCTGAAAGAAAAATATGAGCGGGTCTTTGAGGCAGGGATGGGAGCCGAGGCTATCTACCAACTGATTAGGGGAATTAACCTTAATGAATTACGCAATGAATTGCTCCAAGAAAGCCATTCTAATTCTGGTCAACGCCGCAAGAAGGCGAACAAGCAGCTACAAGTAACCGAAGCCTTCCGCAGCAGTGGTAGCAAACCAGAGTGGATGATTTTAACAATATTGCCGGTCCTACCCCCTGACCTCAGACCTATGGTTCCCCTCGACGGGGGCAAATTCGCTATCAGCAGCATTAATGACCTCTACCGGCGAGTTATCAACCGCAATAACCGATTACGCCATTTAATGGAAATAGGAGCACCAGAAATTATTATTCGCAATGAGAAACGGATGCTCCAGGAAGCGGTTGATTCCCTTATTGATAATGGCAGAAGAGGACCAGCCCTCTCCACTAACGGTAGTAAGCACAAATTAAAATCACTCTCCGACATGCTCCGGGGTAAACAGGGACGCTTCCGCCAGAATTTACTGGGCAAGCGTGTTGACTATAGCGGGCGCTCAGTTATCGTTGTTGGTCCTGACCTTAAGCTTCACCAATGTGGTCTACCCCGACGGATGGCTCTGGAGCTATTTAAGCCCTTTGTTATGCACCGACTGATGGGAAAGGGTCTGGCTCACAATATTAAGAGCACCCGACGGATGGTAGAGAGAGCAACACCAGAGGTATATGACATCCTTGAGGAAGTAGTCAAGGAACGCCCAGTATTACTTAACCGAGCGCCTACCCTGCACCGACTTAGCCTCCAAGCCTTCGAACCAGTACTTATCGATGGCAGCGCCATCCAACTCCACCCCCTGGTATGTACTGCTTTCAATGCCGACTTTGATGGTGACCAGATGGCGGTTCATATCCCTCTCTCTAAAGCAGCGGTGAAAGAAGCCAGAGAGGTAATGCTTAGCATCCACAACACTCTGCTACCAAGCAGTGGTGAGCCAATAGTAACCCCCACCCTGGACATGGTTCTCGGTTGCTATTATCTGACTACTATCGTACCTGGAGCCAGAGGGGAAGGCACAATCTTCGGCAGCTTTGCAGAGGCAAAACTTACCGCTGAACTCGGTGCCATTGATTTAAGGGCTGAGATTGAGGTCAGGGACCAAGAAAAAGCGGGACAAAGGATAAAGACTAGCATCGGCCGCATCCTCTTTAATGAGATTTTACCCCCAGAGCTAGGCTTCTACAACAAAATAATTGACAAATCAAGCTCAAAACAAGTAATAAGCGATTGTGCTAAACTCCTAAATGACGAGGATATGGCGAGGGTACTGGATAACATCAAGCAACTGGGCTTTCACTATGCCACTCAATCAGGAAATTCCATTGCAATGAGCGATATTGAAGTCCCTCCCAGCAAACCACAGTTACTAGAAGAAGCCGAGACCAAGACCGCCCTCATTGAAA
>JACQOL010000003.1 GCA_016202555.1 Chloroflexota bacterium
ACCACGATGAGCAGCTCAATCAGGGTAAAGCCTTTCTCTCCCTTTTTCGGTATTCTTATTTTAAACATCCTCATCTCTCTCCTTAATTTCCCATAGTTAAGATGGGTAATAGATTACTACGGAACATCATATTGAGTTACCGTTCCCTGGGCATCAACAGTGTACCAGTAGGAAGTAGTCTGGGTAGCAACATAGTTGGTCAGGTTACCACTGGCGCCGTCGGCGATTCTATCATGCTGGTAGAGGACAAACCCGGCCCCATCGCCAGCTGCATATGTATTTCCCAGGATGTCAGTTCCCTTGCTCGCTGCTGCGGTGGTATCGGGGAAAAGATTCATGTCTTTAGTATGAGTGGTGGTTACCGGAGTGGGCAGTAATGCTATCTTGTTATCGGTCATCATTGCCTGCACGGCTGACTGGATATTGGAGAACTCGGTGGCTTTCGCCTCTGCTCCTCCCCGGCCGATGAACCGTCCGACGTTTGGGATGACCACGGCTGCCAGCACACCCAGGATAGCTACTACGATGAGTAGCTCAATCAGGGTAAAGCCTTTCTCTCCCTTTTTCGGTATTCTCATTGTCTCTTCTCCTTTTCTGCTTATTTTGGCTCCATCGCTTCAAGCGCGGAACCAGCCCTTTTTGGCTGCAGATAACAATATAGGGCATAGCTTCGGTGGGGACAATCCTGCAAACGGGTGATTTTTGGGGGTGATGGGCTAGTTCTTTTGGGTGAGAGGTGAGTTCCCGTATAATGTAATTCTGAGGAGTAAAACGACGAAGAATCTCAGGGTGGGGAGAGACAAAACAGCCCTCGCTTCCCTGAGACCCTTCGTTACACTCAGGGTGACACGAAACGAATGGCTCGCAACGACAGGCAGGACTTGCTATTCTTTCGGTGGAACAAGTCCCTTTTTCACCGCATAAGCCGTCGCCTGGCTGCGGTTGGCCAGGTGCAGCTTTTCCATAATACTGCTCAGATGGGTCTTTACCGTGTTCTCAGAAATGAACAGGGAATCGCCGACCTCTTTATTGGTCGCCCCTTGAGCTACCTTTTGCAGCACCTCTTCCTCCCGCGGGCTTAAGGCAGTATTAACTTCTGCGGTGGCTCCCTTTTCGGCCCCGGCGGTGAGGTCTTTGAACTCGGTGAGCAGCTTTGTTGCCATCATCGGGGAAACCACCACTCCGCCCTGAGCAATATTAGAGATAGCATGAATCAGCTCCTCCGGCTCGGTATTTTTGAGAATGTAGCCCCGGGCACCAAATTTGATGGCAGCAAAAAGGTCAGCCTCATCTTTAGAGACCGTGAGGACAAGGATGTTAACCTGGGGCATCTCTGTCTGGAGGGCTTGAATCGCCTCTAATCCGCTGCAACGTGGCATGTTGAGGTCCATCAGAATCACATCAGGGACGATTTCATTAGCCTTTTGTATTGCTTCCAGTCCATCTAATGCCTCTCCAACCACCTCCAGGCCCTCCTGGTGAGCCAGTACGGCGGTAATGCCGCGACGAAACAGGGTGTGGTCGTCTACCACCAGCACTTTAATAGTCTCCATTCATAACCTCACTTTCTCAAGAGGCAGGCTGACCATTAAGGTTGTCCCTTGCCCGGGGGTGGTCGAGATAGTCAAACTGCCACCCAGCCCCTCGGCCCGTTCTTTAATAATGTTCAGTCCGTGATAGCCGGGAATAGATTTTTCCAGGTTGGCAAGAATGAAGCCCTGCCCATTATCCTTAATGAGTAACTCCACTGCCTCTTTGCCCTTTTCTAATTTTACCTCTACCTGGGTGGCCAGGGCGTGTCTCCTGACATTGGTCAGTGCCTCCTGGGCGATGCGCAGCAGTTGTAGCTCGGCAACAGGGGAAAGCTGGGGAAAGGGTTTGGTATAATCAAATTGGACATTGATAGCGTTATTATTGCTGAATTCACTGATATAGTTCGTCAGGGTTAATACTATGGAGAGGGTTCGGACCTCAACACTTAGCTGGCTTATTGACTCCCGGATATCTTCATAGGTATCTTGCACTGTCTTCCTGATATCGCTAAGCTCGGTGAGGGCTTGTATCGTGTTCTGGGCAGCAACAGAATCGCTTAGCAGCTTTGTTTTCAGATTAAGATAGCTCAGTGACTGGGCGACGCCATCATGCAGCTCTCGAGCGATTCTGCGGCGTTCTTCAATAATAGCCTCTCTTTCGATACGCCGGCGGATGTTCATATTGATACGGTAGGGTACCGTGGCGGCGACAAAGCAAAAAAGGGTGTAGACTATCAGCAGGGTGAGATTGTATCCCTGCATAATCCAGGTAAATTGCGTGCTTACCTGGCTCAGCACCAGGTGAGTAACCGAGAGGAAGATGGAAGCAGTTGCAGCCAGGGTGAGGGCAACCTTTTCTTCGAAGAGAAGGGCTGCGGTCATAATAGGAGTAAGGGAATAGAGCAGGAAAGGGCTGCTCAGTCCATTAGTGTAGATGACCAGCAGGATGCAGAGCAAGAAATCGCCTATTAATATCAGGTAGGTTATCGTACTTTTTTCACGCCAGCGGAGGGGAGAGAAGACTCTCAGGATAGAATAAACACCGAGTGTTCCCAGGATAAGGTAGAGCTGCGAGGGGGGCATTTTAAGGGCATTTAGTGGTGTCCCAATCTGGGTGAACATAACCGCCAGGGCATAGGATAGAAAGCGGTAGAAGGCAAGAAACTGGTAGGCTTCCTTTTCATATCTGGTCGGCATATTTTCTCCAGTATTAAACTAAGGTATTTTATCCTGTATGTCAAGTAAAGGGAGGGGGAGGTTGTTTATTAAGCTGACGCTAGTTTGTTTGACGATATCTTACTGGTAGGGCATAATGAGAACGTTGCGGAAAGTGTTTATTAGCGGAGCGTTGGTTTACATCCTGCCGTCTCCGCCAGTTAAGCACTGGTTCACCGAACGATTTTAAGAGCCGAGTATAGGAGACTGGAGAATTGGCAGAGCTAAAATACAAAATAATGGATGAGGAAAAGAATTACTACTCAATCCAGAAAAAATTTTGGGCGGTGTTCGCTCCTTTTTATGATATTATTGTGCTGCCTCTCTCCGGGACAAGAGAGAAAGTAGTGGATTTTACTGAGGTAAAAACTGGTTCTAAAATACTGGATGTGGCTACCGGGACCGGTAAACAGGCATTTGCTTTTGCCCGGAGAGGCTATGATGTTGTCGGGGTGGATTTATCTGAAGCGATGCTTAGCATAGCCACCAAGAAAAACAAATATGGCAACCTGAAACTTAAAGTCGCTGATGCCACTAATCTGCCATTTGAGCCTAACAGCTTTGATGTTGTTTGCGTTTCCTTTGCCTTACACGAGATGCCTCTCACGGTAAGAGGAAAAGTATTGCGGGAAATGGTTAGAGTTACTAAATCAAAAGGAACGATAGTGATTGTTGATTATGCTTTGCCCAAAAGCAGGATTGGCCGATTCTTTATTTATCACCTGGTCAAACTTTTTGAAGGCGAGCACTATGCTAAATTTATGAAATCCGACCTGAAGGCAGCGGTTGAACAAGCCGGGATTGTTATAAATGGGGAACTTCGGATATTATTTGGTGGCGGCAGAATCATCAAAGGCACAACTACGTCTTGAGATAGTATTTTATGGAGAGGTGCTGGAGTGGCCTAACAGGCACGCCTGGAAAGCGTGAGTAGCCGTAAAGGTTACCGTGGGTTCGAATCCCACCCTCTCCGCCAGTCTTTTTTCAGCAAGAAAAGAAGTCTCTTTAACTTTCTACCTATCTTCTCTTTGGCAGCAGAGCTCTTGGTACCC
>JACQOL010000024.1 GCA_016202555.1 Chloroflexota bacterium
AGCTCAGTGGTTAGAGCGCTTGCTTCACACGCAAGAAGTCACTGGTTCAAATCCAGTACTGCCCACCATTCTGTGTTGTGAACTTTTTCAAACATATTTTCTGTGTCGAAAGAAAGCTAAGACAAGAGAGCTGGAAACCAGGCCGGTCCAGCCCTCATTTTTCTAGGAGAAAAGAGGAGGGACAATCGTGTTTACTAAGAAGATAGGAAATATCCCTTCACCACTCCTGGGGATATTTTTATTCTCCAAAAGTAACGAAACAAGCAATCGTGCAGTTAACGGTGTACAAACATCGGGATGTATGTTTTTTGTAGGTATAGCCATTCTGAGGCTAAAGGGTATGTGTTGTTAACGTAATATGGACTGGTTGCGATTCTGGACGGGGAGGTCAAATGGGGTCGAACTCTACCTGAAACAATGCTCTGTTTTGGTTAAAGGGTAACAATCTACTAAATTGTTGATTATATTCTCTGCCTAGATTCAAACATTACATTCAGCGGTCTTAAAATGCTCTTCAACTCTGGAGACAAAGTTTTGTAGCTAATATCATCACGACTCTGTCTGATTATTCGGTTGAAGTTGCTCCCCTTTCTTTAACAGCAGTAAAATCACTTGAAATGAAACATAGATTATTCTATAATCATACTCTAAATTATTGAAGGGTAAGGCGAATAAGCTTTCGGAAACATGTCCAAAACACATTTATTATTGGCTTCTGGTTATGATTATGGGAATAGACTCTTTCAGGTCAAATTCTAGTCACCTAAATTTCCCACTGTCTGACATTAATGCCGAAGCGATAGGCCGTGCATGCCATCTACTTGAAAAAGCAGAAATAACAGACTGTAACTTGCTGTATCGCGGTTCCAACTATGTGTTTATAGTTACACTTGTGCATAACAGGAGGGAGACAAAAGCAGTATACAAACCCTGCCAGGGTGAAACTCATTTGTATGATTTCCCTGACGGCACTCTCTACAAGAGAGAATACGCTGCTTTCCTGATGAGTCAGGCGCTGGAATGGTATCTGATACCTCCTACGGTTATTCGAAGTGGCCCCTTCGGAATCGGCACCATACAATGGTTTGTGGACACCAGGAACAGGGCTAATTATGATTCAGTGATATCAAAGGACTTGTCCAGATTAAAACAGGTAGCCCTCTTTGATTATCTGGTAAACAATGCCGACCGTAAAGCAGGGCACTTTTTGGAGGGACAGGATGGTCGCCTCTGGGTCGTTGACCACGGGCTTACCTTCAATACCGAACCAAAACTGCGCACGGTGCTCTGGGATTTTTCCGGCCAGTCCATTCCTGAGAAACTAACATCGGATGTGAAATCCCTCCAACAAAAGCTAAAACGGGGGAAACCGCTCAGTGAAATGCTTCACCAACTGCTGGAAATGCCAGAGGTGGAAGCCCTGGAGCAGCGTATCGAAAGAATCATTGAAAATCCGGTGTTTAGCCACCCGGAATCATACCGGAGTGTTCCCTGGCCCTGGATATAGTGTAAGCATTCAGAGATGATTGCTGGATTTCCCTTTTCTGTTCTCAGGTTAAATATTGTGTTAGTATTAGATATATACATCCGGGCAAAATCCTGACGGAGGGGTTGATATGGCTAAATTTCTTTACTCGGAATGGGATGGAAGCCAGCAGTTGTTTGACCTGGATACCGACCAGATTATGAATGAACTGGGGCAACATATTCTCAGGTACGGAGACCTGTCACGGGCGCTTAGAGCCCTCCAGCGAAATGGTATCAGGAATGGCCAGAACCGGCAGATGCCGAGTCTGGATAGACTGCTCGAACAGCTGCGCCAGATGAAACAGAAGAGGCTCAATCAATATAACCTTGATTCAGTTATGGACGAGATAAAGCAAAGGCTGGACAAGATACTGGGAACAGAGCGGCAGGGGATTCAGAGGAAGCTGGATGAGGCGAAGGGAAAAACTGAGGCTGGTGGTGGTGAACTGAGTCCTGAGGTGCAGCAGAAGCTGCTAAAGAATATCGAGGACAGGGCAGCCCAGAGCAAAGCTAAGCTAGATGAACTGCCACCTGATGTCGGTGGTAAAATCCGGGAATTGACCGATTATGACTTTATGGACGAAGACGCCAGGAATCAGTTTAAGGAACTGATGGATATGCTGAAAAAGCAAGCAATGGAGCAGTTCGGCAAAGATATGGTGCAGCGCTTAAAGAATATGGACCCTAGTGCCATGGCTAACATGAGAAACATGATTGAAGCCCTCAACCAGATGCTGGAACAGCGTATGAAAGGGGAAGAGCCTGATTTTAATAATTTTATGCAACAGTTCGGTAACTTCTTTGGTGATAACCCACCTAATAATCTGGAAGAACTGGTGGAAAACCTGCAAAACCAGATTGCCCAGGCGCAATCTCTGATGGACAGCCTGTCACCAGAGGTCAGGCGAGAGCTGCAGGACCTGCTGGATTCTATGCTTGATAGCGCTACCAGGTACGAACTCGGTAAAATGGCATCATATCTGGAGAGACTTTACCCCAGTGAAAGAATGCCGAAGCGTTACCCCTTTTCCGGTGAAGAGTCCATCGCCTACCAAGAAGCAATGAAACTTATGGAAACTCTTCAAAAAATGGATACCCTTGAACAGCAGCTGAAAATGGCACAATATGACCCCACTCTGGATAATATAGATGACAAATTACTGAAAGATGTGATGGGAGAGGAGGCAGAACAGGAACTGGAAGCAGTGCGTGAAATAGCCCGGCTGCTCGAGGAAGCTGGTTATATCAGCCGCACCGGCGATAAATATGAACTGACTCCCAAGGGCATCAGAAAAATCGGGCAGCAAGCTCTGGACAATATTTTCTCCCAGCTAAAGCGAGACCGCACCGGCGGGCACAATCTTTACCGCAGCGGCCTGGGTAACGAACGAATAGAAGACACCAAACAATACGAGTTCGGGGATGATTTCCATATCCACATCCAGAAAACCATCATGAACTCTCTGATGAGAGAGCCGGCTCTGCCACCGGTCAAGCTGGAAATCCAGGATTTTGAGGTGTTGAAAACCGAAGAATCAACCCGCTCGGCTACCGTTTTGATGCTTGACCAGAGTCTATCGATGTTCCTCAATGGTTATTTTGAGGCTGCCAAGCGGGTAGCTGTGGCTTTGGATAATCTGATTAAAACTCGCTATCCCAAGGATATTTTACATGTAGTGACCTTCTCACGGCGTGCCCGTGAGATAAAGGGGAAAGACCTGCTATTCACATCCTCTATCCAGAGGGAGCAGGGCACTAATTATCAGGATGCCCTTCGGCTGGCTAGAAAATTACTGACTAACCAGAACTGTAGTAATAAAGAGATAATACTGGTATCGGATGGTGAACCTACGGCTCACCTTGAAAGGGACCAAGTTTATTTCGAGTATCCGCCCAGCCTGAGAACCCTTCAGATGACAATGCGGGAAGTCCGAGTCTGTACTGCTCAGCGTATAGTGATTAATACCTTTATGTTTAACGATTCTCCATTTTTTACCAGTTTCGTCACTCAGCTAGCCCGGCTCAATAAAGGGAGAGTATTTTTCTGCGACCCGGACAATCTGGGCAAATACGTGCTCAGGGATTTTCTGACCAACAAGTACAAGAAAATCGGCTGAATCTTACTTTTACAACATGGACGCTGATAACCTTGACATTTCACTTCTTGAGGAGATTGAGGCTCACGCTATTTCCAGTGCTCGAGAGGCAGGGCAGATTTTGCTTGAACACTTCAGCCAACCTCTAGAAGTGCAGTTCAAAGACAAAAAGAGAACAGACCCGGTCACTACTGCCGATCGGCGTTCCGAGGAATTCCTGAAATCAACCATCAGAGAGAAATTCCCTCAGCATGGTATCCTGGGCGAAGAGGGAGGGGCACTACATAAATCCGACTCGCCGTTTGTCTGGGTAATTGACCCCCTGGATGGGACCTCTAATTTTATGAATGGGCTGCCTCTTTTCGCCGTCTCCATCGGAGTACTGTGGAAGTGGCAGCCTGTAGTCGGCAGTATTTATGTGCCAGTCAGCCACCGGGGTACTGCCGGTGTATATCATGCCTGTCAGGGGAAAGGTTCTCATCTTGACGGTGAAAAAATCACGGTGACTAGAAAGCCATCTGGTCGTCCGCTTTCAGGAAATCCCTCTCAATTTCGAAGTCGATTCCGTTTGTCCCGCCAGAGCCAGAGAGAACCTCATGAGGCACGGAACCTGGGCAGCATCGCCCTCGAGCTTACCCTTGCTGCCTGCGGGGTTTTTCAGTACGCCCTATTCGGCAGCCCAAAAGTATGGGATGTCGCCGCCGGTGTTTTGCTGGTAAAAGAAGCCGGCGGTCTAGCCTTCACTAGGCGACCGAAAGTAAGGAACTGGCTGCCTCTGGAACGATTTCAAAGTGAGCAGAGTAATAGTAAGGAAACCCTGGAAAACCTCCGCAGCTGGTCATCTCCCGTTATCGTAGGAGCTCCGGAGATAACCAGAAAAGTGGTGCAGGACATTAGGAGTCCCCATGCCCCATTGTCCTGGCTTACAGCGTTGCAGCAGCATCAGTCGCAGAAGGACGGGAAATAGTCAATTATTCATGGGGCAAATATGCCCTGCCGGGTCGATGGGTCCACCACATACTATACAGCGGGGCCGTCCAGCAGCACATATAACTTTGGCCTGGTTAGCTAACTTTTTTAGCTGAGCCAGAGTTGCTTGGCAATTCAATACCGCCTGGTCTATTTTTTGAGGCCCTAATGCGTGAACTAAAAAGTTTAGCGTTGCTCTTCCCTGGTCGAAGCCCAGGGTAATCTGGTCTATCTCAAGTTCGGCGGATGGCAGTCCTGACGGTACATCATCAGATAAAGTCGTCCCCTCTACTTCTCGGGAAGAGATGAGACGTTTCTGGGAGAGAGTTAAAAGAAATTGGTCAATAGCTAAAGCCAGAGTCTCAAGTTGCTCCTTTTCCAGCCACACCCGTACCCATTCTTCTTTCTGCCCTATTATGAGAAAGAATGTTCGCTTCCCAGGTACACCCATAACAAAAGCAGAAAGAGGGGTGCCTTCGTCAAATTCGTAGCGTTCTTTCATTCTCCCGCTGCTGACCCCTTACCCCCGATAGACCGTTTTATCCTTAATTCTGGACTTGTTCAATAGTTTATTTAGATGCAGCCCTTCAAGGATGAACTCAGCTGCTGAAGCCTCTATCTCCGGTCTTTCTGAACTGTCCACCATCTTCACTGCCTGGGCTAACCCTGGAAGTTCTTTAATATTACGGACATAGGATTTGGCGCTCATAATATCTGAGACCTCAATATGAAAGCCTTTACTGAACTTCGATATTATTTCTTCAAACTTTTGAATCTCATAATTTCGGTTGAAAACACCTAAAACGGCTTTTTTAGTCAGGTTTTCTATAATCTTTTCTTCTTTAGTATCTTCGAAACTTTCGAGCTCAATTTTTCCGATGGTAGAGGCGAAGATTGAGTTGAGGTCACTGATGCGCGGTACTGCCAGCTTTTCGTTGAGTTTAATCGCCCGCTTGGCAGCGTTGGAAATAATCGTTTCATAATTAGCAATCGTAACCCGTACACTCACTCCGGAGCGCTGGTTGATGTCAGGACTTTTACGCGCCTGATGTGTTATTTCAGCAATTATTTCCTTCATGTATTGTGGGATATAATACTCCAGTTGTGTATCGCCGAATCGGCGCCATTCCTGTTCAACTATTGATACCTCATCTTCAATTGTTCTGGGATAATGAGTTCGTATCTGAGCTCCGTACCTATCCTTGAGCGGGGTAATAATCCTGCCCCGGCTTGTATAGTCTTCAGGATTGGCGCTTGCAACAAGCAGAATGTCAAGCGGCAATCTGATGCGATATCCTTTGATCTGAACATCGCTTTCTTCCATAATATTGAAAAGGCCAACTTGTAATCGTTCAGTTAAATCCGGCAGTTCATTAATGCAAAATATACCGCGATTTGTTCTCGGAATTAGCCCGTAGTGGATGGTTAATTCATCAGATAGATAGCGCCCCTCGGCTACCTTGATGGGATCAACATCTCCAATCAAATCAGAAATCGTCATATCCGGGGTTGCCAGCTTCTCATTATACCTATCCTGCCGAGTTAGCCAGGTGATGCCGGTATTTTCACCATTTTGAGCAACCAGATCTCGGCAAGATTTGCATATTGGGTTAAAGGGGTTATCATTTATTTCACAGCCTTTGATAATAGGAATCTCGTCGTCCAGAAGATTCACCATCAAACGCATGATTCTTGATTTGGCCTGTCCTCGTTCACCGAGAAAGATAATGTCCTGTCCTGAGAGCAGGGCATTTTCAATTTGAGGGATAACGGTATCATCGTAACCGATAATGCCGGTGAAAACTGGCTTTTTCTCCTTTATCAGCGATATGAGATTACGCCTTATTTCCTCCCTTATAGAGACGGGTCTATAGCCAGAAGTTCTGAGCTCACCAATCGTTCGCGCCTTAGTTTGCACAAGTACTCACCTCTTGCCTTAAATTCTGTCACTTGGTTCTTTACGTAATCACCAATATTATTGGCTACCTCTACTGGTTTGCGTGGTATTCGCTGAGATTTAATTGCAGTTATCTTGTTTGCCTGCTGAACACTACTAACTTCCTGTTTTCGTCCCTGAAAAAAGCCCTTGATTTTGTTTAGCAGGACCATCTTCACCACCTAACCCATTATCAAGTGAAAGCAAATATGACATTCAGATTTATATTTTAGATGCGGTCAGGAATTTTGTTTCTGAGGAGGTATTTGCTAGCACCTATCTCTAATTTGAATATACCGCCAATGTCTCCGGTTGTCAACAAAAATAATTGCGCTTCCATGCTCAATTAGCCAAAGCGTCATTTAATACTCCGTTTGCTCATACTCCTATAATTACGCAGATCTGGTGCTTAGTATAAGAGGATATAGCTCATCCGCAATAATAGAAAGCGCTTTTGCTTCTCTCCTTTGCACCTTACCTCGCACCTTTAGCCAGCCTTCTCTGAACAATAGGTGTCCGCATTTTTCCTGGACATTACCAAATACGGTAACATCGGCTACACCTGTCCCGTCTTCCATAATGACGTAAACTACCCTGTTCCCGTTCCTAGTTGGTGGGGTCTGATATCGGATAACCGAACCGGCAATACTCACAGCCTTGCTCGTCTTTGCCAGCGTTAATTCCGCCATCCTTGTAATATCATCGTCTAGGGACAGGAAGTCCATAGGGTGAGCCGACAGATCAAGTGATAAAAGCTCCCTCTCTGCCAACATCCTCGCTTCTACATCACCAGTCAATGGAATATCGGCTAATATAGTCTCTTGCCTAATATACTCGAAAAGTTGTTTTGATACCTTACTCGTTTTTTGCGTTCAGGTCAATTACCTGTGGGACTTTCACAAGAAGCTCTTCAGATCGCTTGGCGTTCTTTAAACTTGAACGATGATTACTAAAACCCGGAAGTTAATCATCAGACAGTCGTCTGCGTCTGCTAATTCTTTCTTGCTTGTCCGGCAAACAAGTGTGCTATAATAGGGACAAGTATTCAGCTGACTTGTAAGTGGAAAGGTGATACTCTGATTCGCTGATAAATTCGGGGTGGTTTACTGGTATTTAGCTACAAAAAGCCCTCATCAAGTTACCGTCGTAAGCACCTGATTTTTAATCAGGTGGTGGATTCGAGCCCCACACGGCTCACTACTTCAAAATAATTTGTAGCTAACAATTATGATGAGCCAAACACAATTTAACTTGAATGCTTCGTCAACAAAAGGCTTCCTTAATTTGACACTAATAAGATTACAGATGACTATGCCGCTCCGTCATCCCCGCAGCTAGAACGTTATTTCATAAAATAATTCATGAAGCAAAAAACGATGACTGGAGTGGGAAACTTGGCTACGAAATAAAGACAATGTTATAATGTAGATTACGAAAGGGGGCAGGCCGATGAGGAATTTTCAAAAGGGCCGAAATGTTCGCGTTAAATCCATTTGTTTCTTCTTGATTACCATCTTGATGCTCGCCATTATTCCTTCTACTTCTTGTGTCCCGAAATCTTCGGGCCCAACCTCCTCAGGAAGTCCCTCTTTGGCTGATGAGGTAGTATTCGTCGAAGAACCTGACTCTGCAAAAGCGGTCCGAGAACTCGAAGCAGACAATATACAGGTTTATTCCGGAGGTCTGACGGACCCGGAGCTGGCACAGCGAATAAAGACGTCATCCGAGATGGGTTATGAAACCTCGTATGGCTCAAGCGCCGAACTCACATTCAACCCATCGGGTCCGATTTTTAAAACAGGTAAACTAAATCCATTTAGTGTCGCAGCTGTACGCGAGGCAATGAACTGGCTGATAGACCGCCACTATGTTGCGGAAGAGACCTATGGGGGCCTGGCTGTTCCCCGCTATTTTACTTTAAACACGGCTTTCCCAGATTATGCCAAACTGGCTTCTATCGCACGGGCACTCGAGGTCCAGTACGCGCCTAACCCAGCTAAAGCAAAAGAGGTTATCACGGCAGAGATGAAGAAGCTGGGTGCCGTACTGACAAACGGAAAATGGTATTACCAGGGAAAACCAGTGGAACTGAACTTCATCATCCGGACCGAGGATAAGCGGAAGGACGTGGGAGATTACGTAGCCACTTTGCTTGAAAACATGGGCTTTACCGTTAACAGGCAATACAAAACCGCCGCGGATGCTTCTCCGATATGGATAGGCAGCGACCCGTCCGAAGGGCGGTGGAATATTTACACCGGGGGGTGGGCAAGCACGGCAATCAGCCGTGACCAGGCGAGTAATTTTGCTTTCTATTACACACCAACGGGACGCCCAGACCCGTTGTGGCAGGCCTATAAACCCAGCCCCGAGTTTGAGAAAGTCGCCGATACCCTGGTGAGGCGGGATTATAAAACGCTTGATGAACGTCAGCAGCTTATGACCGATGCCTTGAGCCTTTCGATGAAGGACTCTGTCCGAGTCTGGCTTGTCGACACGCTTAACATCAGCCCGCATCGCGCCGATGTCGCTGTGGCGGCAGATTTAGCCGGTGGCATCTCCGGCTCTTCGCTCTGGCCTTACACACTCCGCTACACGGACAAATCAGGAGGTTCAATAACTATCGGTTCCCCGAGCCTGCTCACCGAGCCTTGGAATCCTGTAGCCGGCAGCAACTGGATTTACGACACGATGATAATTCGCGGTACTGAAGACGCAGTAGACCTGCCCGACCCGTACACGGGACTTATTCTGCCCAACCACGTCAAGTCCGCGGAGGTCTATGTCCAGCAGGGGCTTCCTGTCTCAAAGACACAGGACTGGTTGACTCTCAGCTTTGTTCCGACCATCCAAGCGCCTCAAGACGCCTGGATTAATTGGGATGCCTCTGCCCAACGCTTCCGCACGGTAGGCGAGGTGCATCCCGGAGGACTTACCGCGCGGACTAAGACAGTCGTACACTACGCCGACGATTTATTCCAGACACGCTGGCACGATGGCACTAAACTAACGATGGCTGATATTTTACTCGGCCTGGCCCTTGGATTCGACCGACCTCAAGAAAAAAGCTCTATTTTCGATGAGTCAGAGGTACCTTCGTTTGAAACTTTTCTGAAGTACTTTAAGGGTATGAAGATTATACAGGAAAATCCGCTCGTAGCTGAAGTGTACAGCGACCAAATTTTCCCGGATGCAGAATGGATTGCTGATAGCGCCGACGGGTATTTCTATACCTCGGTGCCCTGGCATGTCTTGTCTCTCGGCATCCTAGCGGAAACAAACCATGAACTCGCTTTCTCATCCAGCAAAGCGGACCAGCTCAAGCTGGAATGGATGAGTTACATTGCTGGCCCGAGCCTACCTATCCTTGATAAGTACCGCCAGCAGGCGCTAAAAGATAAATATATTCCTTATGCTAATTTCCTTGGAAAGTATGTCACTGCTGATGAGGCATCAAAAAGATATACCGCACTGGGCGACTGGTACCAGAAGCGGGGCCATTTCTGGGTAGGGAACGGACCTTATTATCTTGACTCCGTACACACGGTACAGAAGACCGTTGTCCTCCACCGTTTTGACCAGTACCGACAGACAGACCAAAAACTGCTCGCTTTTACCAGCCCCAGGATTGCCAATGTGAAGATCTCCGGTCCGGATCAGACGCGCATCGGGGGTGCCGCCGAGTTCCAGTTGGAAGTTACTTTTAATGGTAAGCCTTACCCGATAGGTGACATGGACCTCGTTAAGTTCCTGCTCTTCGGCAGCAACGGTGCGCTTGCCATTTCAGGAGACGCCGAGGCGGTCCGAGATGGCTTGTGGCGGGTTCGGCTCACAGCAGACCAGAGTAAGCAGCTTCAAGCCGGAGCCAACCGGCTCGAAATAATCGCGGCGCCCAAGGTAGTGAGCGTCGCGTCTTTCAGCTCGTTTACCTTTGCCATGATGCCCTGAGCGTTATTCTTCGGCTGGATATCGGGTGGGAAAACGAATAATGAAAAGATAGCGATGATAGAAGGAACCGAGCCCAAAAAGCGGCTGGAAACTTTCGGCAGAGTGGCCAGATACACAGCTTCCAGAGCAATAACGCTCTTTCTGACGGCCGTCGTGGGTGTATATCTGACAATCATAATCGCCAACATGGGCGGCCATGTCGACCAGATAAAAGTGGCACAGATAGAGGAATCGGTGGGTGCTCGAGTCGCCAGTGATCCCAAACTACAGTCGCTACCCGCCAGCGAGATACGGAAGTATATAGATGCCCAGGTCAGGTTGCAGAGCGAGCGCCTTAGCCTTGACAGACCGTTTATAGAGCGAAGCTTTTTCTACTTGACTGATGCTTTGTCTCTCTCCCTCGGTCGGGCGGAGTTTCTGACCAGCGATAGTGGTTCGAGGCAGGTCCGAGAAATTCTCCTTGAACGACTCCCGGCAACCCTGCTGCTATTTGCTACCACTGACGTCATCCTCTTTTTTGTCAGCATTTTCATGGCTCTGGCGCTTTCCAGACGGTATAATAGCTTTATCGACAAGGCTGTTGTTGCCCTTGCTCCAACATCGGCGGCTCCCTCGTGGTTTTACGGAATATTTCTCATCCTCATCTTCGCAGCTATGTGGAAATTGTTGCCCTTTGGTGGAATGGTGTCAGCGCCACCTCCCCGTGACATGTTGCATTATGCCATAAGCGTTCTCCAGCACCTGATTCTACCGGTCGCCTCTATGCTTATCGGGTCGATTTTTATCACTATCTACTCATGGCGGACTTTTTTTCTTATTTATTCGTCTGAAGACTATGTTGAGGTCGCAAAAGCAAAAGGACTGCCTTCCGGAACTATCGAGTGGCGCTACATCCTGAGGCCGACCTTACCCACCATCATCACCTCTTTCTCACTGGGCATCATAAGTGTCTGGATGGGCTCTATTATTCTCGAAGTCGTCTTCAACTGGCCGGGGATAGGCAGACTTCTGTAC
>JACQOL010000031.1 GCA_016202555.1 Chloroflexota bacterium
ATATTACCCTCCAAATTGAACAAATATTACCACAATACCACCCGAACCGCCAATGACGAGAACCCACTGTTGACAATAGCTTCAATTTAGGCTATATTAAAGTAAAGTTTCATGAAAATATTTCCTTAAATAGTGCCTTAATGTTAAGAATCACGGAACTGACTAAAATAACGGGAGCATCAGTGGACGAACTGCGCTATATGGAAAGGAAGGGCTTCCTTAACTCCTCCCGAAGGCAACTGAAGAGCCGCAAAGTCAGACAATACCAGGAAGCCGATATACGCAAAGTGCAGCTAATCATCAAGTATCGCCGGCAGGGATTTACCTGGAATGTAGCCTTCCAGAAAGCGATGCCAGAGGTGGAAAATCCACTTCTTCTCTAGGAGAATTAAGAGTAATCAGGAGGTAACCTATGGCTAAAGTTAGACTTCATACCGGACCAGGAGTCTTCGCCGTTCTGGCAAATGTTTGTCGCAGCCCGCAGGAAGCCTTGAAGCAGTTTGTTGAGAATGCGGCTGATGCCATTGACCAGGCTAAGACCGAGGAAGGCTATATCAGACTAAAGCTCGAATATGAACCAGCTGACAACGGGCAAATGCCGGACATATTGTGCCTGAAGATTGAGGATAACGGAGTCGGTATGACCCGCGAAAAGATGGACCAGGTGCTTCACAGCATTGGCGACTCGGAGAAAATCAACCTAGCCCTGAGGGGTGAGCAGGGCATCGGTTTACTGGCTTTCGCCCTGATTGCCCAGGAACTTCATCTCGCTTCAACGGCTGAGGAAGGCTCCCTATCCAGTTGCCTGGTCCTTAAGCGTGCCTGGCTAAAGAGAGGCTACGCTGAAATAATTGAGCACTGCCACGCCCATGAGCATACTCATCGTGGCACTATTGCCTACCTGGATGGCATCTTGCCCGAGATAGCTCCGCAACTCTCCAAAGAACGTATCAAAGGCTATCTCGGGCAACAATTTGCCAGCGACCTGCGGGCAAACCTGTATGCTATGTCTATCTCCGATGATAGTGAGTTCGAGGAGATTCACTCACAACATTTTCGCGGGGTAAAGGTTATGTCCACCAATTTACCCTTACTGCGGGGTGCCTCGGCTTTTTGTGAACTATATGTCTTACCCTGGGAGATGGCTGATGCCACCATTAGCCTCTATGGAAGAAGGGGAACCAGAATCTGCTCGCTAACTGACCTGGATGATTTCAAGGTTTTACCATGGTTAGACCAGCGTCTGGAAGGCTATATTCGCTGTGACCGACTCAAGCGCACGGCTGACAAAACGGCGGTGGTGCAGGACGAGGTTTACCGAGCTTTTGTTACTGCCCTGCAGCAGCTTGAGCCGAAAATCCAGCAATTGATTTTAGAGGTCAGCGCTGAGTCCCAGGAAAGGCGCTTTAATCTTATCCTTCACCGGGCGGGAAGACTGATTGATAAGTTCCTGCGTTACCGTGAGAAAGGACTTTTAGCTCAGTTACCCTTAGCAACGGCGGTGAATATAAGAGCTGACGATAGAGAGATAAAACAGCTGCCGTTACCAAGCTCAGAAGCGCCCATCGGGGGACTGAAACCAGTGGCATCGGTGATACGGGCACCAACCCGCGCTCCCTATATTAAGCTCCAGTCGTTACCCCAGGAGAAGGCCGACTACCGAAGCTGGTATGACCCCGGCCAGGGCGTTATTTGTATCAACCGCGAGCACGCCGAGTTCCTGCTGTCACAAAGAGAGGATAGACGTTGCCTGCGCTATCTTTTCTCCATCTGGGCTAAGGAAAGCCTGCTGCAAGAATACGGTATCGATGCCGAAAAGGTCGCCGATGAGCTGGTGGGCGTGCTGGCTGAAGCTGAGCCACTCCTCTGGTAGATGACCTTATCCCTTACTACTGTTGAAGCGCACCACCACGATATCCCCGTCCTGCACTTCATAGTTGCGACCCTCAATACGCTGCTTGCCGGCCTTAGCCACGGCGGTTTCACTCCCCAGTGCTATCAA
Source organism: Chloroflexota bacterium (assembly GCA_016202555.1). Lineage (GTDB taxonomy): Bacteria > Chloroflexota > Dehalococcoidia > Dehalococcoidales > UBA2162 > JACQOL01. Next base: position 2,003 of record JACQOL010000031.1, read on the forward strand.
ATCCTCGTAGCGGATAACCTCCATCCGGATAAACCCCTTCTCCATATCGGTATGAATCTTCCCGGCTGCCACCGGGGCTTTATCACCCTTTCGGCAGGTCCAAGCGCGGACTTCGTCTTCCCCACCAGTAAAGAAGTTCACCAATCCGAGCAAGCGATATGCGGCGCTAATCAGTCGCTCCATTGAGGACTCTTTTAGTCCCAGCGCCCGCAGAAATTCCTGCTGTTCATCCTTGCCAAGCTGACTAATATCAGCTTCGTCTTTGCCGCAGACAATAATCGCCTCGGCACCCTCCTCATGAACCAACTTCTCCAAGGCTGTTACATACCGGTTGCTGGCGTCCTCCGCAGATTTGATGTTAGCGATATAGAGCACCGGTTTTAACGAAACAAGGTTGCAGTCGTAAACACTGGCTATTTCCTGGCTGTCCAGCTTTTGCTTACGGGCTGGAATACCCTGTTGAATCGCCTCATATACCTTTCGGCAGTTGGCAACCTCTCTGATGGCATCCTTATCACCAGCACGCACCTTCTTTTCCAGACGGTTTATCTTGTTCTCAAGAGTAACGCTATCGGCAGCCATCAGTTCCAGGTCAACCGTCTCGATA
>JACQOL010000030.1 GCA_016202555.1 Chloroflexota bacterium
GTTGTCAGGATAGGCTATGACGAGATAGAGCCGGAAGACATGGTACTGCTGGGCTCGACACTGAATCTCACCGAGCTTGCCGTGGAAGCAGTCTACCAGCTAGCCCGCCGATTCGGTAAAAACTGGCTTCAGGCTACCCTTGACCTGAAAAATATTGAGGACTTACCCGGAGATTTGAATATCCATGAGAGCACCTTACATAATTTACAGCGGGGGTTGGCGACTATCCAGCGGCTTCCCTTCCTCATGCCCCACTCTCCTGATGATACCGTCAAGCGCATTCTGGAATATCTTGACGGGGGGACGAATGTGGTGCTGGAGTTCGGCAGATACCGGGATATTACCACCTACATTTTAGTGGCTAATATGCTCAGCCGCCGTATCTATGGCCAGTACCAGATGAGGATGGAAAAAGCCATGGCGGCGGCTAAGGAGAGCGAAAAACCTCGTCCCCTGGTAATAACTATTGAGGAAGCCCACAAATTTCTCAATTCAGAGGTCGCCAATCAGACCATCTTTGGCACTATTGCCCGTGAGATGCGTAAGTATAATGTCACCCTGCTGGTGATTGACCAGCGTCCCAGTGGCATTGACGAAGAGGTGATGTCCCAACTCGGCACCAAGATAACCTGCTTACTGGACAATGAACGTGATATCGATAGCGTGCTGTCAGGAGTTTCCGGCAAGAACGAGCTTAAATCAGTGTTAGCCAAGCTGGCGGCGAAGCAGCAGGCACTTATTTTCGGGCATGCCGTACCGATGCCGGTGGCATTCCAGCCCCGGGAGTATGGCTCAGCCGAGTCTTATCAGAGCTTCGGCTCCGCAGGAGAGGCTAAAATAAGAAAACAGGCTGAAAAAGATATTGAAGAGCTGTGGGGATAAAGAGGCATCACCTGCAAACAGAGTTGCTTTTGACTCAGACCAAAGGGCTACTGCGAAGCTCCGGACTGCGGGCAAGAAAAGGGCTGGGACAGCATTTTCTGATTGATGAGGAAGTGCTCCGGCTTATTATTACCGCCGCTCAGCTTACCCCGGCTGATGTTGTCCTGGAAATAGGACCTGGCCTCGGTGTGCTCACCAGGGAGCTAGCCAGCCGGGCTGGTTGGGTGATTGCCGTTGAGCTGGATGACAAATTAGCCGCTATGTTGAGAGAAACTCTGGCTTCTTTTAAGAATGTTACCATTATCAATAAGGATGTGCTCAAAACTGAGCCGGCAGATTTGTTTGAGGAGACCAAAACACAGTTCCCCTCCCGAAACTACAAGGTGGTAGCTAACCTCCCCTATTACATCACCTCTCCTGTCCTGCGCCATTTTCTGGAGGCTTCGCTTAAGCCTCAAAGTATGGTCATAATGGTGCAGAAAGAGGTCGCCGAGGAGATTACGGCGAAGCCAGGTCGGATGAGCCTGCTCAGCATTAGTGTACAGCTTTATGGTGAACCGACAATAATTAGCGATGTGCCGGCTCGGTGTTTTTTCCCGGCACCAAAGGTTGACTCGGCAATACTGAAAGTGACCCCGTATCCGCAGCCAGCAATCGATGTAGCCGACACAGAGAGTTTTTTTACCCTGGTGCGGGCTGGTTTTAGTGCCTCTCGCAAGCAGATAGCGAACTCTCTGGCTCACGGTCTGGGAGTATCAAAACCGGAAGCCCTGTCTTTACTGGCCGGAGCTAATATTATGCCACAACGGAGGGCGGAGACATTGAGCCTGGAGGAATGGGCAAGTCTGTGGCGGATTTTCATCCAACGAGAAGAGAGATGCTGACAGTTCTAGCTCCAGCCAAGCTAAATTTAACCCTTGAGGTTCTGTCTAAACGTCGGGATGGTTTTCATGAAATCCGCAGCGTTATCCAGACGATAAATCTCAGCGATAGCCTTCGCTTCCAGCCAAGCCGGAAGCTCACCTTCAAGTCCAATCTGCCTGGCTGGCTCCCAGAAAAGAGCCTGGTAGCCAGAGCTACTAGCCTGCTTCAGCAGGTTACCAACTGTGCTAAAGGGGCGACCATCGAGGTCAACAAGAGTATCCCTTTGCTGTCAGGGCTGGGTGGTGATAGCAGTGATGCCGCGGCTACCTTGCTCGGGCTGAACCGGCTCTGGGAGTTGGCTTTACCGCCGGGAGAATTAGTAGAACTTGCCCGGCAACTAGGCTCTGATGTCGCCTTCTTTCTCGACGGCGGCACGGCTCTGCTCGAGGGCAGGGGTGAAATAGTAACTCCACTACCACCGTTACCATACCACTGGGTTATCCTGATAATTCCACCGGTCGCCAGGCTGCTTGGTAAGACAAAACAACTATACGATAGCCTCAGCGCCACCGACTACACCGATGGACAAATTACGCAGAGGCTGGTCGAGACACTAAAGGCAAGGCGAAAATTCACTGCCTCCCTGTTGTTTAATGTCTTTGAGAAGGTTGCCTCTGCTCAATTCCCGGGACTGGAGGCTTGCCGGGAACAGATGCTTAAAGCCGGTGCCAGCTATGTTCACCTGGCTGGCTCGGGACCAGCCTTATTTAGCCTGTTAACGGACAGGACACAGGCTGAGGAGTTACACACTCGCCTCAAGCAGTCGAAACTGGAATCATATCTGGCAGAAACCCTAGCTAACATAGAAAAGATAGGATAAACAGCCTATACTTAATAACGGGATCTTTTAACAAAGGAGATAAGCAATGGAAATCAAGACCGAGCAAAATCTGCAGACAGCCTTTGCCGGAGAAAGCCAGGCTAACCGACGCTACCTGTTCTTCGCCGATAAGGCGGAGAGGGAAGGGCATCCTCAGGTTGCCCGACTCTTCCGGGCGGTAGCTGAAGCCGAGACGATTCACGCCCGCAATCATTTTAACGCTATGGACGGAACCGGCTCAACCAGAGAAAACCTGTTAGCCGCTATTACCGGGGAACACTATGAGTTCACCAGAATGTATCCCCCTTTTATTGAGCAAGCCGAAGTAGAGAATAATACGAGGGCTCAGCAAAGTTTTGAATATGCTAACGAGGTCGAACAAATCCACCACAGCCTCTACCAGACAGCCCTCAAAGCCGTTGAGGACGGGCAGCCACTAAAGGATGAGACTTACTTTGTCTGCCAGGTCTGTGGCAATACTGTTACCGGGGCCGTCCCGGATAAGTGCCCCATCTGTGGCTCCTCCAGCAAGGCCTTCAAGCGGGTGGAGTAAGAAAGGGGATTAAAAAGGGTGAGGGGATGAAAGTAAACTACATTGAAACAGAGAGTACTCGGAAAGTAGTCCATATACTGAGACGATATACTGACAAGCCTATAGAGGTTAAAGACTTAGCCGAATTCGTAAGACACCCAGCATTATCCCATATGGCCAATTATCTAGGTTCAGCTAAGGAGTATTCAAATAAAATAGAGGTACACTTGAACTTTACCAAATCTGAGGATGTTCGCGAAGCTGTATTTGTACATGAACTGCTTCACATTGTCCTAAAGTATGAAGGCTTCCCAGGCATCGCACTACGAACTGATATGGTCAGGTTTTTACAACCTAGCATCGCCCAAGTCTTGGAGAACCTCCGAGATCGTTTCCAATCCACAATAGGCCACCTTCAAGTATACAAAAGGGAGGTAACTGATTTCAGTCTTAGTTTAGATCTTTACTTTGAGGAGCTAGTTCGAGCGAAAATTCATAGATTCGGACAGTTCTCCTATAAGCCTCATGCTAAAGATGCGGAATACTTTTTTCAGATTCAGCAGGACATACTAGACGGATTGGACTATTATCAATTCCCCAACCCTTATAGTCAAAAAATTTTAGCGATATTCAGAGAGACTTGCCCCGAAGGATTTGCAGCTTGTTTGGCTCTTCACGAGAAAACGGAAAAGATTAGTTATTCCACGCCTCCACTAGCTTACAGATGCGCAGACCTAGTTAGAAACCAGATTATTAAATATGGATACAAAAAGAACGTGGGTACGCCCAACCAACTTTGGAGTGCCCTTAATGTGTTGAGGAATGCCAAAGAAATACCTCTTGAAAAAGGGTGATATGAGAACAGCGGCTATTTATTTTCCCCTAGCCGCCCACCTCCTCACCAACTCCTCCTCTTCTTTCTTAGACTTCACCTTCCCATCCAGTCGGGCTCCGTGTAATTGCTGAAGGATTTCTTTCATCCGGGGGCCGGGAGGAACGCCCATTTTTATCAGGTCATTACCGGTAAGTGATGGCTTGACATAGCGGAGCTTATCCCGAAACAGGCGGATGTGCCCTTGCACCACTGGAGAGTCGCTGGCTAACAAATTGGCAATAAGGGCGGATTGAGAATAGCCGTGCAGGAGACGGTAAACTCGGCTCGGGGCCAGTGCCGGGTCAGCCAGCCAGCCAAGTTCACCCTTAAGGTGATTAGTATCTCGTAAAGTCTGCCCCAGCGATTTAGATAATTTTAGGTGTGAAATCAATTGCTCATTCTCTTCATCAGTCAGGCGGTAAGCCAGCAGAGCCAGATAGAGTCCCGATAGCGGTAAGCTAGAGGAACGAGCCTGCCTGAATTTTTCCGACAGCCAGCTATCGCCCTTGAGAGAGGGATGCAGTGTGGACAAGACTCCCAGTTTTTCAGCCCGGGATAGCACCTTCTCCGGATACTCCTCCTGGAAGATACGCTCCAGCTCGTGCCGTATCCGGTCGCCACTAATCGTCTCCAGCATGGGTATATCCCGTTTGAGGAGCTTGAGGGTATCCGTCTCCAGTTGAAAATCCAGCCGTTGCTCGTAACGCAGACCGCGCCAGATGCGGGTGGCATCATCAATAAAGCTTTTTTCGTGGAGAACACGGATAAGCTGATGCTCAAGGTCAGCCTTACCCCGGTGCGGGTCAAGCAAGCGACCGTACCCACCGGGGATAAGTTCAACCGCCATAGCATTGATGGTAAAATCACGGCGAAAAAGGTCGGTATCAATCGAGCCCGGCTTCACCGTGGGTAAGGTACCTGGTTTAGTATAGCTTTCAGAGCGGGCAGTAGCCAGGTCAACACTCCACCCCTGCCAGCGAAGCTTGGCAGTACCAAAGCGGGAATGAGTTATCACTTTCCCACCGGTAATTTCGGCTAGCTGCAGTGCCAGCTTGATAGCATCACCTTCTACTACCAAATCAAGGTCAAGGTTGACTCGCCTCAGTAGCAGGTCACGCACAACACCACCAACTAAATACAGGCTTTGTCCCTGCCCGGCAGCCACCTCACCGGCAGTTCGCAGGAAGCCAACCAGTTCGGCTGGCAGCTGTTTTTCCACTTTGTCGGCCAGATTAATCACTTCGGGCATTTTCCCCTCTTTAGTTAAGAGACGCCAATCCGAATTATAGCACAGGCAGTAATTGCCTTCATGGACTGTTTAACAACCTCCCATTGCCGTTTTGCGGACACTCCCGTATAATAGAA
>JACQOL010000028.1 GCA_016202555.1 Chloroflexota bacterium
CAGCGACTGGGCCCAAATCTTCCTGTATGTCGCTGGCCAGACTTACAAGCACTGGGGCAAAGGTGAGATGCCTGCCGATATCGCCGTAGACTCAATTAGCGACTATCAGGTCGGTGAGCTGAACCGCCTGAAAGCATGGCTGTATCGGCAGCGCATCAGAGCCAGGGCAGAGAAGGACAGAGGGGAGCGAAGGGAGAAAAAGGAAGAACAAGAGACGAAGAAGAAGGAAGAGCAGCCAGCATTGTTTGAGTTCTAATGCATCCAATCTCTAACGAAATAGGCCGGGTAGTTCCCCGGCCTATTTTTTTGTGCTCCCGACCGAATATTGACATACGTGGGTCGAATAAGCTAGCCTCTATACAAAGAATTATGAAGGAGGTAATGAATGCAGGGTTATTGTGTGAAGTGCAAGACCAAGCGGGAGATTAAGGGGGCCAAGAGCATCACCATGAAAAACGGCAGGCCGGCGACTCAGGGAACATGCCCGGTATGCGGCACCAAGATGTTCAGAATCGGCAAAAGCTAGGTTTACTCTGACATAGTCAACAGAATTTTTAAGGGGGTCTGGATAGTCCCAGTATCAGGATGTCCAGTCCCCCTTTTTGTTCTCCGAAGGTAACAAGATAAGCGATTAGTTGGAAGAGGAGTTTCGGCAGAGTCGAACTCCGCCTGAAACAGTGCAGTGCTTCGCCCTAACCCAGGAAACGAGCAACCATTGGCAGAAACTTAACTTGTCCCTAACACAAAATCCTCTAAGACCTTCATGCTCTGTACGTCTCCAGACACCTTCCCACCTTCGAACCAATGTACCGAGAATTTCAAAGAGGTCAAGAAATCCACGACTTCTTGCGAAGGTTTTCTGCCGTACACTACCCCCTTGCTAATCTCTTTTCCCCCATTCTCAGCCTTGCTCTTGATCTGGAAGTACTCATAGTCAAACAGTTGACCTATTGCCATTCTGGTCTGACTAATGAAATTCCGGGTATGAACGCTTTTTATTTCAAAAAGGAAGATCCGATTATTCTTTTCCGCTTTGACATCGATCACGCTTTGGAATGGTTCTATCCCATGCCGTCTGAGATAGTCTGCTAGGAGCATCACAGCTCTCCTGTGTTCGGAGCTTGCCTTTTCTTGGGCGAGCCAATTCGCTTCATACGTGATCTGCCTGCTTTCTCTCTCAGTTGCTTCGGCCTTGGATTCATGCAGATTAATATCAATCGAGGAATACTGTCTCGCAAGATGATTCTTAATACCCTTGTCATCCTTAACTGGCGTGGTGATGATTTCAGGTGTTTCGCTAGTTCTGTCAGGTTCCAGAAGCTCATATAGCGGACGCATCGTTGACCATGTGTAGAGTATTTCTGGGACGATACGCTGTCTAAGGCCTATCGCTTCGGTTGGCAACAACGTTCTGCGAACAAAGAAATGGATGCCTCTCTCGGCGATGTTCGCCAAGATTTGTGCTACGTCTGCTTCGTCGATTTTGTCACATCCGACCTGTAACTCGTCAACTCCAGTATAGCCAATACAGCAATTTGAGAGCATCTTCATTCGCCTGAGGAACTCTTCCTTGGACTCAGCTATCCTGTTTCTTACTCGTTTCTTAGTTTCCCTGGCTGCTTGGTCGACGAACAGGTCTATCCAGAGTTCGTTCCGGAGAATGCTTACTTGAAACTGCACTTCTTCTCTTGGTTTACTACGCCGCTTATCTGCAAACCCGAGCCACATATAGTCCCTAAATGTCTTTGACCCTTGGTTCCAAGGTCTGGCCACATAGCCACCCAAATCGTTGAACTCTTGAGCGAAGATTCCACTATTGGTGATAGCTTGGAAAAGCGTCTTGAATCTGGAATACAGATTCCGGGCGTCCTCTCGAGTTCCCGTACAGGCTGCGAAGTCCCTCCGAGTAAGTTGGAACGACGCTTCAATATGTCGACTGGCCACTTATTCCTCCAAAAGACTAGGGAGTCGCCTAAGCACTCAAGTGACGGGTTAACCAGGCGATTTGTCCCTGTTGTATTCGTTCATAGTATCCAGCCTACGTTTCTCAGCCCATGACAAACGTTCTTTGGCCTGTTCTATCTGCGCGACGGTCAGGGGAACTGTCTCAAGCTGGCTCATGAACTCGTTCAGAGACTCGACGATGCTCCCCAAAGACAACTCCCAACAGTACCCGTTTCGGTTACAGTACTCGAGAATGCCAAGACATTTGGGAGGTAGCCTATCTCCCATCTCCAACCGTCTGAGGAGCCATAGGACCGTGTCAACGATCTGGATACCACAACTGCTCTTGGAATCACAGACGGTGAACTTGCTTCCGAATACACGTCTGAAAACGTGCTTCTCGCCGAAGGGCAATACGAGCGGGTCGGCAGTCGCCGTTGAGAAGATGGAGTGCCATTCTTCGAGCATAGAGCCAAATTGGGACTGTCGGTCATGCTTTATTTCTTTGACCGGCAATTGCCACTCCTGTGACAGCATTTCTATGCTACCAAGTAACTCTGGGAAGGCTGCCATACTGGGAAGGTGCCCTAATCTCAAGGCCTTGGAGCTGGAGTAGACGCTAATGGCTTCTGGGTTGTCAATCGCCCATTTCATGGCCTGCCCTGTAACCTCTCTAGACCTTTGATCAGGGAGCCTACCGATTCGCGAGAGGACTTCCTGGAGGACTGGAAGGACCCTTCGCCAAACTTCGTCTTTATTGCTCTCCATCAATCCTTCCCAGAATTCTCTTAGGAGCGCTCTATCTAGAAGGTAGGCTATTTTGACGACATTGAACAATCGCAGCGGCCGTAGGTTGTATATATGCCATGCGACCGCACGATTTTCGGCTGAGTCGAAGAGCACGTCAACGAATTTGGCAACAGCGAGATCTACCTTCTTTACCCGGCAGACCGTTGTATATGCTCCCGCATCGGTCAGTATCGTCAATAGTCTACCTGCGATTGGCTCCAGTCTTCCCATGCCGAGCTCTGCGGCGTGTAGTCCCTCTAGACCCAGCTCCTCTGCAACATCTGCGACCTGTTTTGCACACTCCAGGTCGAAATCTGACTTTGTCACCAGAGCGCCGTAAGTGAAGGTAGGCTGTTCTGGGTCAAACAGGTTCTTTCCCGTATTCCCTGATTCGTCAATGTAGGCGTACAAAGAAATCCTCCAATAACGCCGGTCACGCGGCCATTTCACAGATCTCTGTATTTTCCATCTGGCAGGGGAACAGTGGCACAAAGATAACTTCTCATCAAATTCTTGAACAATTTCCCATGATTGGGCACTTTCAGATGCAGAAGTTCGTGGACAATGGCCTCTCTGCGAAAGTTCGCCGGTTGTTGGAGTATCTCTGAGTTGAAGGTCAACCGGCCATTACTTGAACAGCTTGCCCATTTGCTTTTCATCGGGCGGACGCGGATTTCTTTGGGTGCAACGCCGATGCGCTTCGCCCAGGTCAGCACTTCCACCTTAAAGACCTGCCCCGGAATTATCTGTTCAAGAGTTTCTGATGCCTGCATTTTTATCTTCGCTTAATAACCGACATTATTTTCTCAACGGTGTCGAGAATATCCTTGATATTGGCCTGCTCGAGCAGGGCGTAAAGCCGACGCCGAATCTGGCGAGACTGCTCATCGCTGGTGTGCCAGTGAGGATATTCTTTCAGAATCCCTACCATTTGCTTGGCTACGGTTTCCGCCACGTCAATTGAAGCAACACCCTGTTTGAGAATCCAGAGAGTAGCGAAAGCCTCCCCTGATATGCCCCGCTCTGCCTGCTCTCTTTCGGCTTCATTGATTTCTTTGATTAGCTCCTCCAACTGCTTGAGGGCTTCCTGAGTGGTCACCTGACGCTGTTTGAACGCCTCAATTATTGCTTCAGCGCGCTCGCCAATGGTGAAGAGATACGGCGTCTTGCCCGCCTCGTCTTCAACCTTTTTGCTGATGCTCTTGAGCAGATTAAAGACTTTTACCGTGTCGGATTGGCTGCTCTCGGCAATCTTACGGAGCGTCTGCGGAGTAATTTCCTGGATGGCAACCGCTTCGTGAATTACACCCGCCTGAGTGTGTTCCTGTACCAGATGTGCCGTCTTACGGGCGAGTTCCCGGTCGGTGATTCCTTGATTGTCATAGGCAGAACGAAGCAGAGCATATAGGTCTGCCAGCTTCTGATAGTCCTCAATGAACTCTCTGAGGAACGGGTCCGGCGATAGAATTTCATAGAGGTCCTCAAGTTCCCGAAAATAGCCGTAGTATTCCTGCCGCTTGTTCTCGTCTCGGAAAAGCTCAAGGGCGGCTTCGGCAGCTTTGTCCGGGGTCTTTCCTTTCACCGAAGGTAGATACTCGCTCCGGCCTTTGGCGATTCTCTCCCTGAACCTGGCTTTCAGTACGTCCAGTCC
>JACQOL010000027.1 GCA_016202555.1 Chloroflexota bacterium
GTCGTCGAGCTAATCGAACGGTTAGGACTGGAGAATGGCTGGCTGCAGGAGATGGAGGCGGCCGAGAACTACCTGCCTGATTTTAAACGACCGGGTCATCCCTTCAACTCTGCTGTCGTCAACCCGTAATGAGCATCTCATATCCAATCTGTTCAGCTTATAGAATGCCTATTCCAGTGCTTTTCTAATCTTCATCGCTACCACTGACAGAAACAGAGTGACGATTGCTTTTAATTCCCAGGCCACATCATTGAAGTTATAGGGTTCACCTCCCGACAGACCTCCCGACCTGGTGAACTGGTCAATAACGGTAAATATCAAACTAAACAACCCTACAATGAACAGTACCCAAACGCTTATTGATGCTAGAGCTTTGAATATTTTGGGCATTTTCTCTCCTCTTATGAATCTAATATGAGTTTAATGGCGCTATTATAACATACTTCAGGGAACTGTCTAGTTCCATCCGGACGAGGCGAACTAGCCCTCAACTCATAGGCTGAAAGTTAATTCCAAGGTTTTAGTCCTGTCTATCGCACAGTACCACCAAGTCATAAATAAATTCTTTGTTGGGGATATGCGTTGATTCAAGACAAAAAGAAGCCCTTCCGCCTTACTTCCTCTTGCGTTTAACAAAGCCAAAGGTGATTCTTTTCCCGCTGCGTTTATCCTTCTTATTGACATTTTCAACGAAGGTCTTTAAGTCGGGAAGTGATTTATTTGTCATCTTTATCTCCTTTAATATGGTTTATTCTTGGAAGAGTTTGCTTGAGTGAAAGTTCCAGGCTTTGTACCTCATCCACCCCTTTCAGCGCCGAAACCATTCCCATCATAGTCTTGGCAACAAGGTCCTGCAAGAAGGGCGCCATGGGAATCGGAGCCCCGTTAACAAATAGAGATGCCTCGTCTTTCTGATTAGTCAGGAAGGTACGCTCTATCAGGTCAGCCAATTTAGATATTTCCTCTGGTGAGCATTGCCAGACGGGCGAGTCCAAAGGCTCATCGGTAACCAGGGCGACCAGTTCATCAGGGCGACAGAGGAGCTCCTTCCCAACTATCTTGCGGTGTATCTCTATCTTGGGAGCCTCCCTCTGTTTGAATCCTTCGGTAAGAATTATATCAGCGCTATCACCGACCAGTCGAACCAATTCCGGCAGGGTAGAATCACGGTCTACCTTTTTTATCATGGCGAGTTTATCCGGCGAGCTAAGTATCATGATGTCGCTCCCTGCCTGGGTAAAGCGCCAGCTATCCTTCCCCGGTTTATCAATCTCAAAGCCATGGACATCATGCTTGATGATAGCCACTCGATAAGAGCGTTTCCTTATCTCTGGTATCAGGCGCTCCAGAAGAGTGGTCTTACCAACACCAGATAAGCCGACAATAGAAACAATGGGGGGCATTCTTTACCTCCTTTATCGGGCTAACCCTGCTCCTCACTCCAGTCGAGCATCTGCACCTGGACCAAATCTCCTGCCTTAACCAGAGGGACATCTTCTGGGATAACCACCAGCCCGTTAGCGAGGGACATAGAGGTAAGTATCCCCGAGCCTTGAGGACCAGTGAGTTTAGCATAATAGCTGCCGCTATCTTTACGCACCACGGCTCGGGCGTAGGTACGCCGCCCATCGCGGTTCTTCACGCTATCCTCAATCACCGCCTGCACGGTGGGCTTTTTCAGCTTTTTCTTACCCAGCATTTTAAGAATGGCAGGACGACCAAACTGTTCGAAGGCAACCATGGCACTGGTGGGATTCCCCGGCAGTCCCAGTTGGGGAATTTTCTTACCGTCTCTACCCCTCAGCACTCCAAAAGCCAACGGTTTACCCGGCTTCATCCGCACCGTCCAGAAGGCAATCTCTCCCTGTTTGGCCAGAACATCCTTAACTACGTCGTAATCGCCTACTGAGACCCCGGCAGTAGTAATGAACATATCGCAATTCAGCCCCGGTTCTATTTTCGCCACCAAGGATTCCATAGTATCCCGAGCAATGCCTAAGAGCTGAGGGATACCTCCATAACGGAGAATCAGAGCGGCGACACTATAACTGTTACTATTGTAGAGCTTACCCGGTGGGAGGGCTTGTCCTGCCTCCACAAGCTCGTCCCCCGTAGCCAGCACAGCCACCACCGGGCGGCGAATGACCTTAACCCTGGTATATCCCAGAGAAGCCAGCACTCCTATCTCAGCAGGGCGAAGCTCAATCCCCTTCTTGAGAACCAAATCTCCCCGGGCAATGTCTTCCCCGGCAAGACGAATATGGTCTCCCTGAGCAACAGTAGTGAGGATACCAATCTCCCAGGAGTCACCTCGAGCCATCCCCTTTTCCTGCCGAGCTACCTCGTCGGTATTTTCAAAAGGCACCACCGTATCTGCTCCCAATGGGACAGGAGCTCCGGTCATAATGCGAATGGCCGTGCCAGGTACCACCGCCTTTTCCGGCAAACGCCCCGCTGCCACCTCACCGATGACCTTAAGAAGTCGGGGGGCGGCTGGACTCGCTTGGCGGATACTCTCCCACTGTACCGCATAACCATCCATCGCCGAGTTATCCAATGGAGGGACTTGAATCGATGAGCAAACATCCTCATCAAGAACCTGTCCCAGGCTCTCCAGGATAGGCTTTTCCTCCGTTTCCAAAACAGTTACATAGCCTAGAATTTTTTCAAGGGCTTCTTCAACACTTATCATTAGTAATGAATCCTTCTTTTTGCTGCCACAATATTAGCAGACTTAGAAAACAAGGGTGTGTCGCTAAGGGCTAACCGACGCGCTCGATTCAAATCGTCCTGAGTATTGATATTAAAAACACTCAAATGCTCCGGGTCAAAGCGGTTCACTTCCTCTTCAACGACACACCTTACCTTCACCTGAGGAAAGAAATCAATAATACGATGGTTACCCTGTTCCAAGAGGGATTGAATAGGGGCAATACAACTCTTGGAGTAGACTGCGTGTAGCGGCTCAAACCCGTCCCTCACCCTAGGGACAACCGCGTCAAAGGGAGGCGAGACCTCCAGCAAGTATTGAAGTAAAGACACGTTAAGAAAGGGCATATCACAAGCGACGACAAGATTATGTAAAGACGATGACACACTTAACCCGGCATAAATACCCCCCAGAGAGCCTCCGCCAGGGAAGATATCATCGATTATTCTCGTCCCTGACGGTAAAGAGCAAGAATCAGGAAGCTTTGCCTGCCCTGCTGCCGTTACCAGAATAATATCGGTGCTGAAGGTAGCCAGACGGCTTAGAACACGCTGGAGAAGGCTTTCCCCACCAATAAGCTCTGCGGCTTTATCCTTACCCAAACGGGTGCTCTTACCCCCAGCAAGAACGATAGATGTTATCGCCAAATCTTACCCCTCATTCAGTATTCAGCAGGGATTGACTATTTCAATGTGCCGCCAGATAATTTTCGTGCCTATTCCCCTCATCTGATGATATACCCACAGCACCTGCCTGTCAATCTGGATTAGTAATCTGGCCCAGTGTTAGCGCCAATTAACAGCGAGAGTGAGCAGAGGACTAGTTTTTATGTTATTATTTAGCTATCAACCCGCCCCCTTCAAAAGAGAGGGGGAAAGATTTGAAAAGAGGGGCTACTGCCCCTCTTAAACGTCCTGGTAAATGGAGTTATGATGTAAGAGAAAGTGAGTACATAGGTCGGAGAATGACAAATCAACCCATCTTACACAATATCCGCAGCCTGGATTTAGGAGTCAAGAACAATGGCTAACAATAGTCATCGCCAAGCTTTGCCAGTAGCTGGTAAACTCAAGTTCGGCATTATGCTTACCGTCTTGATTCTGGTGGCGGAGGTGATTGGCGGACTGCTGTCCAACAGTCTGGCTTTACTGAGCGATGCTGGGCATATCTTAGTTGATATTATCGCTCTTTCCCTCAGTTGGTATGGTGTCAAGCAGGCAGAACGCCCATCAAGTAGCCGTATGACCTTTGGCTACCACCGGGTAGGGGTACTAATTGCCATAGTTAACGCCGTCAGCATCCTAGCTATTGCCGCGGTCATCTTTTCCGCCGCCTACCGCCGTCTACAACAGCCGCCAGAGGTTAATAGCCTGCTAATGCTAATGGTGGCTACTATCGGTCTCGGCGTTAATCTCGTTGTTGCCTTAAGGCTGCGTCAGGAGCGGCAGGCTAGCCTCAATGTACGGAGTGCCTTCTGGCATATCATCGGTGACGCCTTAGCTTCAGTAGGCGTCATTATCGGTGGCGTTATCATCCTGCTCAGTGGAAAGTTCTGGATAGACCCGATTATCAGTATGCTTATTGGCTTGGTTATCATCGTATCTGCCTGGAGCATCTTGAAAGAAGGATTATCAGTTCTTTTAGAAGCCCCACCACCGCAGGTGAATGTAACCGAGATGGTAAATACTCTGAAGCAGATATCCGGGGTGAAGGATGTGCATGATGTCCATGTCTGGAGTATTTCGCCCGAGGTGCATGCCATGAGTTGCCATATACTTATTGATGATATTCCCATCAGCCAGGCGGCTAGCATCCGCCAGCAGATTGAGAATCTGCTGCTGCAAAAGTTTAATATCAGGCATACTGCCCTTCAGATGGAGTGCCAGGATTGCGGCTGCGAAGGCACTTTCTGCAAGTTATCCTTTGAGTCAACCGAGGCAGAAACCGAGAAAGCATCTGAGCTCTAGGGACTTATACCTCACCCCCTTAATCCCCCTCTCCTTCAAATGAGAGGGGGGAAGATTTAGAAAGAGGGGGCTAGCATCTCTTAGAA
>JACQOL010000034.1 GCA_016202555.1 Chloroflexota bacterium
ACAGTTACAGGAGCAACTGGTATGGCCATAATAGAGACGCTGATTCAAGCCAAGGGAGTTCTGGTTGCCGGCGATATTGAAGACGCTCCTCTGGAAGTTGAGTTACTGCTCCGGCATACTCTGGGCATCAACCGGACGGAGCTATATCTAGAGCTTGACCGTAAGCTCAGTGCGGAAGAGGAGGAGAAGTTCTGGAGTCTGCTAGAACGACGCCTGAGTGGCGAGCCTTCTGCTTATATCACCGGACATCGTGAGTTCTACGGGCTTGATTTTAATGTTGACCCGGCTGTCCTTATCCCTCGGCCGGAAAGCGAACTGCTGGTGGAAATGGCTCTCAACTTGGCTCAGCAGCGCCCGGTAGCGACTATTGCTGAAATCGGTACCGGCTGCGGTGCCATTGCCATCAGCCTGGCTCTAAATCTACCTCAGGCTAAAATCTATGCTACCGATATTTCCTCATCCGCCCTTAAAGTAGCTCTGGACAACTGCTTAAAACACGGGGTTATGAATAGGATTTGTCTATTAAAAGGCGATATGCTTACCCCGCTAGCTGAGCCGGTTGACATCATCGTCGCCAATCTCCCCTATGTCAGGGAAGCTGAATTATCCCGGACATGCGCGCTGAGTTTCGAACCATCCCTGGCATTGAACGGAGGCTCAGACGGCTTGGACAAAATACATCAGCTATCTTCACAGATAAACGATAAGCTCAGTCCTGGGGGCTGCCTTTTGCTGGAAATTGGACAGGGGCAAAGCGGAGCCGTAACCACCTCTTTGCGCAACCTGTTCCCCTCGGCGGAAATAGCAGTAACCCCTGACTTAAGTGGTATCGAGCGGGTAGTGAGTCTCATTCTGCCCCAATAAAGAGTCCAGAACGGTAACTTGGATTTGGTGCTACTAAAGTACGGAGGTAGAACCTGAAGCGCTACCGAGATTTCGAATTTAACCTTCGTGAGATAGCCGGCTCAATGGGTGATTTCAGCACTCTTTTTCCCCTGGCTATCGGCTTTTTTGTAGTCAATGGTATGAACCCAGCCGGCCTGCTGGTAATGATGGGGCTGGCAAATATTGTTACCGGGCTTATTTACCGATTACCTATGCCCATCCAGCCTATGAAGGCGCTGGCAGTAGTCGCTATTTCCCAGAAATGGTCTCCTTCCTTGATTTACGCTACTGGCTTTGGCAGTGGTGCCATCTGGCTCATTCTCTCTCTCAGTGGCTTAATCCAGAAGATAGCTGCCATCACCCCGGCGAGCGTGGTGCGAGGTATCCAGGTAGCCCTGGGGATATTGTTGGCGATTGGGGGTTTTAAGCTGGTCTCCACCGGCTGGACGCTGGGGATAGTCTCAATAGTTATTGTAATACTGCTGCGCAAAAGTAAATACGCCCCGGCGGCTATTGTTCTTATGCTACTGGGTATTGCTTTGGTTGGTTTCCGGGGTCAACTTGCCGGGGTGATTCATCCCGGCTTTACCTTACCGTCGTTAACTACTTTCCGCCCATCTGAAATCTGGCAGGGGCTGGTTTTAGCCGGTTTCGCTCAGATAGCTCTGACCACTACCAATTCTGTCATCGCCACCAGCGTCCTAATCTCACAATATTTCCCGGAAAAACCGGTGACTGAGAAAAAGCTGGCTCTGAACCTGGGTATCATGAATATCATTGCGCCCTTCTTTGGCGGTATGCCGATGTGCCATGGGGCTGGCGGGCTAGCCGGGCAATACTATTTTGGGGCCAGAACCGGGGGTACTAAAATCATTGAAGGGTTCATTGAGATAAGCCTAGGACTTTTTCTATCTGGTTATATTGCCAGCCTTTCCTCTCTCTTCCCTCGAAGTATTCTCGGTGCCATGCTACTGCTGGTCGGGGTTCAGCTTACCGGGTTCGTCAGAAACGTAACAGTCCGGGAAACACCACTACTGGCTTTGACTGTAGTTATCTCACTAGTAACCAATATGGCGATTGGTTTCGTGGTGGCGGCGGGTGTATATCACATCCTCAGAAAATGGGGCACGCATCAGAAATATATCGGCTGGATGGTGAGATCGGATGGCGAAAAAGGCAAAACAATTGCGGCCCTCCTGAGCCGGCTCCCTCAGCTCAAATGGAAGAAGCCAGTTTGACACACAACCATCTTAGTTGCTAAATTATTCAATTTTGTTTTCTCAAAGGTTAAGGTTAGAATAAAAGGGAAAGTAAATCCACGATGAACATTATTGTTTGTTGCAAACAGATAATCGACCCGGAAGTCCCGCCGGCCAGTTTCAAGGTTGATGCCTTAACTAATAAGGTGGTGACGCCAGCTGGTATACCGCCAGTAATTAGTCCCTTTGATGAAAATGCGGTCGAGGCGGCATTAAAAATTAAGGATACCCAGGATAGTAAAATCACCATCCTCAGCCTGGGGAATAACCTCTTGCGGGAGGTGATTAAGAAACCACTCTCAATGGGAGCTGATGAGCTTATTCTGCTTGAGGACGAAGCCTTTACTGAGGGTGATAGCTGGTCAACCGCCTA
>JACQOL010000029.1 GCA_016202555.1 Chloroflexota bacterium
CTCTCCAGCAGGTATTGCTTGAGAGCCTCCCAGCTATTCAAGCTAAAGCCCAATTGGAAATCGGCAATCGTTTTCGGTGAAATACCCCGGCTGGCGACATAGCTTCTTACCTTTTCTGCGGCTGGAGACTTGAGCAGCAGATTATGAAAATACTGGGCGGCCGCCTCATTAGCTTGATATAATCTTTCCTTCTCATCCTTTTTAGTCGCTGACTCAAATTTTGATGGAATGGTAATCCCGGTTCTTTGCCCCAGCAGACGCAGCGCCTCCCCGAAGTCCATATTCTCTTTTTTCATAATGAATGCCAAAACATCACCACCGGTGCTACAAGCCCCAAAACAGTGCCAGCTCTGCCGCTCCGGATAGACGAAGAAAGAGGGACGTTTTTCACTATGAAACGGGCATAGTCCCCGGAAGGTGCGCCCCGCCTTGGTTAGAGGGGTGTACTGGCCGATGACCTCAACGATATCGGCTTTTTGTTTTACTTCCTCAATAACGCCCACTCTTGTATTATACCACTTTTGCGGTTACTTTTGCTTGAAATAACAAATAAACAGTCTCTTTTTATATGGAGTGAAATAAAGAATGAAGGGTTAGTCAGTAATCTCCCTTAAAACGGGCATTAGTTACTTAACTATATCTGTAGCTAGTGAAAGCTCCCCAGCCAGCCTGGAAGCATACTGGTCGGTCATACCGGCAATATAATCAACCACCCTCTGCTCTGCCTCATCACTGTAAAAAGCATACTCCGGGGGCAATTTGGCTTGATGCTTATTGAAGTAGGCATATAGCTGACGCACTATCTTTCTGGCTTTTTCCGTTTCCTCCTGAGCAGCCTGCCAGTTATATACCCGCTCAAATAGAAATTCACGCAAGGTATTGCTTGCTTCAATAATCCGGGGGCTCATCGTTATCGCCGGGCGGACGACACTCTTACCACTGGCTGCCCACGATTGCTCAATAATGTCACAAACCATAGTATTAACCCGCTGCGAATGGGAATTACCCAGTACCATAGCGGCAGTAAGCGGTAGCTTACCTTCACTGATAATACCAGCTCTGATGGCATCGTCAATATCATGATTTATGAAAGCAACGATGTCAGCCAGCCGACATACCTCACCCTCCAGGGTACCTACCTTACCCCAATCTTCCAGAACCTTTGCCCCTGATTTGGAGTGATTAACAATACCATCTCTCACTTCCCAGCTAAGATTAAGTCCCTGGCCATCATTTTCCAGCAGGTCAACAATACGCAGGGATTGCTCGTTATGTCTAAATCCCTTGTGGTAAAGCTCGTCTAAAATCTCCTCGCCGACATGACCGAAAGGGGTGTGTCCCAGGTCATGACCTAAAGCGATTGCCTCCGCCAAATCCTCATTAAGGTTCAAAGCCCTGGCGATGGTGCGGGCTATTTGGGAAACCTCCAGAGTATGGGTGAGCCGTGTTACATAGTGGTCACCCTGGGGGGTAATAAAAACCTGTGTTTTATGCTTGAGGCGACGGAAAGCCATGGAATAAATAATGCGGTCACGGTCACGCTGAAAAGCGGTGCGCACCGGACAGGGCTCTTCGTCTTTGAGCCTACCTCGTGACTGCTTACTTTTTACGGCGTAAGGAGAGAGGCTTTCTTCCCGTTCTTCAGCTAGCTGCCGAACTCTAAGCTGACTTATCATTCAGTTTTAATCGTGCTTCGGCCCGGGCAATTATTTCTCTGGTCTGGTCAATCATATCTGGGCTTACCGAAACTGAGGTAATCCCCCACTCCACCAGCTTTTCGGTAACTTCAGGATAGACCGATGGCGCCTGTCCGCAAATAGAAGAGGTAATCCCCATACTTCTGGCCACTTTAACGGCTCTTTCAATGGAGAGCATTACCGCTTCATTACGCTCATCAAATATCTGGGCTAACTTGGCGCTATCACGGTCAATCCCCAGAGTAAGCTGGGTTAAATCATTCGAGCCAATCGATATGCCATCAATACCAACGGCAATAAATTTTTCCAGAAGGATGATATTAGAGGGCACTTCAACCATCATCCATATTTTGAAGTCTGCCGAGCGTTTTAGCCCTTCGGCTGCCATAATTTTTAATACCTGAGCCAGCTCATCAACAGTACGGACGAAAGGAACCATCACCCATAAGTTTTTATATTGCTCTCTTACCTTCTTTACTGCTTCAAGTTCTAGCTTAAAAATATCGACATCGGCAATATAACGTGTCGTCCCTCTGTAGCCAATCATCGGGTTTTCTTCAATCTCTTCGTACTTTTCCCCACCCTTCAGGTCGCGATACTCGTTAGTCTTAAAATCAGTGGTGCGATAAACTACCTGGCGAGGGTGGAATACTTTAGCAAAAGCGGTTAGTCCCTGGGCAAGTTTATCGACAAACTCATTACCCCGCTGCTGGCTAATCATATAGCTGGGGTGCTCACCAATCTGGGCGACCATGAATTCAGCTCGTAGCAAACCGACTCCATCCACATCACGAGAGGCTACCCGGTCAGCCAGTTCAGGCTGAGCCAAATTTACCAGAAGCTTGGTTTTGGTCTTTATCTTTGCC
>JACQOL010000037.1 GCA_016202555.1 Chloroflexota bacterium
GAGTTCAAGAAAGACCAGGGGATTGACCTGCGGCAGGACAGGATGGCTCTACAACGCCTGAAGGAAGCTGGTGAGAAGGCAAAGATTGAGCTTTCAACTGTCCAGAAGACCGATATAAACCTTCCCTTTATCACCGCTGATGCCAGCGGTCCCAAGCATCTTAATATCACCCTCACCCGGGCTAAGCTGGAGCAACTGGTAATGGAACTGGTGGAGAAAACGATGGAGCCTTGCCGTCAGGCATTGACTGATGCCAAAAAGACGGCCGCCCAAATTGATGAGGTGGTTTTGGTTGGCGGGCAGACCAGAATGCCTCTGGTTCAGCAGAAGGTAAAGCAACTCTTTGGTAAGGAACCCAATAAAGGGGTTAACCCCGACGAGGTAGTCGCTATCGGAGCTGCTATTCAAGCGGGAGTGCTCAAGGGTGAAGTCAGAGATGTTCTGCTGCTTGATGTTACCCCTTTAACTTTAGGTATTGAGACTCTTGGTGGAGTGGCGACCCCGCTTATTCCCCGCAATACCACTATCCCCACCTCAAAGAGTCAGGTTTTCAGCACCGCGGCGGATAATCAGCCTAGTGTTGAAATCCACGTTCTCCAGGGAGAGAGACCGATGGCAGCCGATAACAGGACACTGGGACGGTTCGTCCTTGATGGTATCTTGCCATCACCGCGGGGGCTACCTCAGATAGAGGTTAGCTTTGATATTGATGCTAATGGCATCATCAGTGTCAAAGCTCATGATAAGGGTACGGGTAAAGAACAAAAAATTACCATCACTGCTTCTAGCGGACTCTCTAAACAAGAGATAGAGCGGATGCAACGGGATGCGGAGGCACATGCTACTGAGGATATAAAGCGCCGCGAGGAAGTGGAAACCCGTAATACGGCCGATACCCTGGTTTACACTGCCGAAAAGACGCTAAGGGACCATAAGGATAAGATACCTTCGGATTTGAATCAAGAGGTCGAAAACAAGATTCAAGCCGTGCGCTCAGCACTACCGGGGAGCGATATTGAGGCGCTCCGTCGAGTGACCCAGGAGTTAAATGAGTCTTTACAAAAGGTAGGGACGGCTGTCTACCAGCAGCAACAGCAGCAGCAACAACCGCCCCCGCCAGGAGCCGAACCACCCCCGCCGGGTCAAGAGCCACCATCAGGAGAAGGTACTGTGGAGGGTGAGTTTAGAGAAGTTTAAGCCATTCATTACTACGGAGGTGGTCAATGGAACAGAGAGGGAGGCTTTTAGAAGAAAGAGAGCAGTTGAAAACAGAATGCACTAAGCGGCTTAAAATATGGATGGATGCTTTTAACAAACGAAATGACTTATTCCCCAAATTTCACGATTCGCCTGACGGTGTTAAAATGGCTACGCTCACGTTCACACAAGAATATCTATCCAAGTATGACGATGCTGAAAAAAAAGAAATGGAGGCATCAGCAAAGTATCGAGAAACATTTGGAAAAATTTTAGAAATAAATACCAAATTGTAGCCATAGGATAATTGCTATTCTGTAAAGAGAGTTAAAGAGGGGCGAAGCCCCCTCTTACATAAATTGTTCCCCCCTTCCCCTTAGCAAGGGGAAGGGGATACAGAGGATAGGGTTTTCTAAATATGCCATCAAAACGCGACTATTATGAAGTTCTCGGTATTGACCGGGATGCTACTGATGAAAAAATAAAGGGAGCTTTCCGTAAGCTAGCCTTCGAACATCACCCTGACCGAAACCGCAATGACGGGGCTGAAGAGAAATTTAAGGAGCTTAACGAGGCTTACGAAGTGCTCTCTGACCCGGATAAGAGGGCGGCCTATGACCGCTTTGGACATGGCGGTAATGGTGGTCCCTTCGGGCAGGGTTTTGAGGGGGTTGATTTCGGAGGCTTTGGCGACATCTTTGACGCTTTCTTCGGCGGGGCAACTACGGCTGCCAGCCAGGCTCCACAGCGTGGTGCTGACCTGCGTCATAGGATGAAGATTACCTTTGAGGAAGCCGCCTTTGGGGTTGATAAGGAAATAAACATACTACGTACCGAACACTGCTCGCTGTGTCAAGGGACTGGTTGCCGGAGAGGTAGTCAGCCCAGCCGATGCCCCGGCTGTAATGGTAGCGGGCAGGTGCGTAAAGTTCAGCAGAGTATTTTCGGTCGTTTCACCAATATTACAACCTGTCCTCAGTGCCATGGCGAGGGTATGATTATTACTGAGCCCTGCCCTCAGTGCCGGGGTAGTGGTAAAGAGAAGCACCAGCGCGGTATTCTAGTCAAAATCCCGTCCGGGGTTGAAGATAGCTCCCGAGTGCGCCTCACTGGCGAGGGTGATGTGGGCGCCAGAGGTGGTCCCACAGGTAACCTCTATATTAACCTGGAGGTCAAACCGCATAAGTTTTTCCGTCGAGATGGTAATGACATCCTTTACGAGCTACCAATCAACTTTGTTCAGGTGGCTCTTGGTACTGAGGTAAAGGTACCTACTCTGGATGGTGATGTTAAGCTCAAGATTCCTGCTGGTAGTCAAACAGGGAAGGTCTTCCGGCTTAAAAATAAGGGTATTTCCCATCTTAATGGCGGTGGTCGTGGTGACCAGCTAGTTACCTTATTGGTAGTTACTCCTGAATCGCTGAATAAAAAGCAGCGTCAGCTATTTGAGGAGCTGGGCAAAACTTTTGACCCGACGGCAACGGAGAAGTAAGTTACTTGACTGAAGAACGTCCTCGGTGCCTGATAAAGGAGAAGAGTCTCCACCTACGACCAGCTAGCTCATGGGCCGCCCCGGCCGACATTAACTCACTAGCCGCCTGATGCAGGTCAGCATCCTCATACAAAACTCGATAAATTGTTTCCGTGATGGGCATCTCTAACCCCATCTTCCGGGCTAGATTCCAAACAACCAGGGTAGTGCTCACTCCCTCGGCGACACTGGTCATTGAGTCTATTATCTCTTTTAACGAACGTCCCTTGGCTAGCTCTACCCCGACATAGTGGTTGCGACTCAATGGGCTGGCACATGTAGCGATTAAATCACCCAGTCCGGCTAACCCGGAAAAGGTGAGGGGATTGGCTCCCAGGGCAACGCCCAGAGCTGTCATCTCAGTCAGTCCCCGAGTAATCAGGGCAGCCTTGGCGTTGTCGCCATAGTTTAAACCATCAGCGATGCCGGCACCCAGAGCAATGATATTCTTTAGCGCCCCACCCAGCTCAATACCGACAACATCAGTATTGGTAAAGACACAAAATTTGGGGGTGGTTAATAGCTTCTGGGCTTTTTTAGCAATAGCTTCATCGGTGGCAGCGACCACTGTTGCCGCGGGTAGCTCATTAAGAATCTCCTCGGAAAGATTGGGCCCGGAAAGAACACAAATATTAGCACGAAAATCAGGCGATATCTCATCGGCAATTACCTGGGACATACGCTTGTTACTGCCAACCTCTAGACCCTTAGCCGCGCTTACTACCAGCATTGACTTATTAAGGTGCTCAACAAGCAATTTTGTATTCTGCCGTATGCTCTGTGAGGGCACTCCCAGGATGACCGCCTGTGCCTCCTCTAATGCCTCACTTAAGGAGCTGGTAACCGATAATTTTGGGGGGAACTTGACCTCATTTAATGGAGCTGGAGTTCGTTTTGCTTTTCTTAATTTAGTGGCTTCTTGCTCAGTCCGAGCCCACAGTTTGACCTGTGTTCCATTACGGGCTAATACTACCCCCAGGGTTATCCCCCAGCTAGTGGTGCCGATGATGGCAATATTAGCCATATTTTACCCCCTACCTTTCTCTCGCGGGGGGTGGTTCTACGTCCTCAGCCTTCTCACCTAGTCTACGCTCTGTGCCTGATATTAGCCGGACAATATTATCCCGATGCATCACAATGATGGTTACTGCTCCAACTAAAGCATAGCCCAGATATTCAATGGGGGAGCCATTAATAATAGTGAGAAGCACTAATATCACATAAGCGCTTATCGCCCCGGCGAGAGAGCCTAACGAGGCAAATCTGGTAAGGACAGCCCCAATAAGAGCAATCTCCCCAGCAAATAGTGCTGCCCCCGGGCTCAGAGCCGCCAACCCACCGAAGAAAGTAGCAACACCTCTCCCCCCCCGAAACTTGAGAAATACTGACCAGTTATGTCCTGCCATGGCTGCTAAAGCTGCCAGAACTTGCCCGGTTAGCAATCCCAGACCAACATCACCCACTATCAGGTAACCCCGACCAACTATAAATCCGGCAAATACTACCGTCAGCGTTCCCTTTAACAGGTCAAGAATAACTACCAGAGCTGCTGCTTTCCTACCGACGGTTCGTAATACATTAGTTGCTCCGGTCTTACCACTGCCATATTCCCTGATATCTACTTTGGCACTTCGTCGGCTTATTAACAGGCCAAAGGGAATCGCTCCCATAAGGTAACCGACGATGATAACAAGAGCAAACCTGGCGATTATCATGATTCACCTCTCGTTTTAAAGACTAAGCGAAGAGGAGTGCCAACGAAGCCAAATGATTGGCGCAGCTTGTTCTCCAGATAGCGTTGGTATGAAAAATGGATTAGTTTGGCATCATTGACAAAAAAGACAAAGGTCGGTGGGTTAACCTCAGCTTGAGTCGCGTAGAGAATCTTTAGCCGCTGGCTCCCGCTGCGCGACGGGCTATGAGCGGCGACTACCCGCTGAACCACGCCATTAACCAAGGCGGTAGGTAGCCGTTTTAGCCTCTCCTGATAAACCTGGCATACCTGGGGCATAACCTTGTCTACCCCTTGCCCAAATTTAGCCGAGGTATATAGTAGCGGAGCATAGGGCATAAATTTGAGCCGACTCATGATTTTTTTATTCCATTCAATAATGTTCTTCTCCGCTACCAGGACCCACATATAAACTACCAGCACAAATCCTTTCACCGCCTGGTGAATATAGCCGGCGATATGC
>JACQOL010000032.1 GCA_016202555.1 Chloroflexota bacterium
CAGGAAGTCTCTATCTGACTGGCTTCGGATTTTATTACCGACCACGGCGATATTAGGCAAACCAATATCTTCTGCCAGTTCCCCAATGCGATAAGCTGTTTCCAGGCTGCGCCGGCCCGGCTCCACTACCACAATCAGCTTATCTACTGCCTTGGCGGTTGCTCGCCCCAGATGCTCAATACCCGCCTCCATATCCAGAATAACCACCTCATTCCTGGCCAGGAGCAGATGAGCCAGCAAAGCTTGTAATAAAGAACCCTCCGCACAATAGCAGCCGGTACCACCCCTTTTAATTCTTCCCATCACCATTAACCGAATGCCATTATGCTTTACCGAATACTTTTCCGGTATATCATCAACTTTAGGGTTTAATTTATAAAAGGGGGCAATTTCGCCGGGCTTGGCTCCCGTTCTCTCTTCGACAAGCTCTTTCATTTCCGATATAGGGGTTATTTCTTCAGGATGGGGAAAACCGAGAGTCGCCGCTAGATTGGCATCAGGGTCAGCATCTATGGCTAATACCGCATAGCCCGATTCGGCGAATATCCTGGTAAGGAGAGCTGACAGTAAAGTTTTACCAACTCCGCCTTTACCACTAATAGCAATCTTCATAAAATCCTCTTGCGTTATGTTATAATAAAAGCCGAGACTTCCTTATGAAAGCACTCAGCTTTTATGAATCCGCCTACCTCTTATCTTATATTTATCTTATCTAATATAGATGACGCTGACTGAGAAGTCAAGCTTTCCTGCTCACCCCAAAATCAGCAATGACTAATTATCTCTTTCCCCCTTCCTTTTCTTCCCGTTAATTAATGGCCTCTGCTGGAGTGAAATAATCTAAGGCCGGATGTGGTTCTATTGCATATTTGACGTCTTCACAATACATCAAATCAATCGGCTTTCCCAATTCTGACGGGGTGGGGTAAGGAAAAGCGATAATCCTCACCCCACCCAACAAAAGGAGGTATCCCCCGCTTGTCTGATGCGGAGTACATTTTTAGTCTATATCACCGAGGTTAAAGAATGATTAAGATTTACCCCCAAAGGTTAAAAAATAGTTACAAAGTGGTAACAAAAAGGTTACAATTTAAGTGTGTGAAGGTAACCGGGGAACCTTTAAGGCCATTGGTAATCCTTAATTCAGCTAGCTCAGTAAAAAGCTGTTTTTGGACAGTTACTAAGCAACCTCTCAGTTAGCAAGATTGACAAGAATTGGTGGATATGTTAGCTTAACTAACCATCTACAAAATCAAGCGCGAACAACTTAGCTAATAAACAAGGGAGACGGTAGTATGATTTACGAGCTCAGGACTTACCACGTACTACCTGGGAAAATGCTTGAATATCGTCAGGTCTTCGGAGAACTTGTTATGCCTGTCTTTAAGAAGCTCGGTTTCAACGTTATTGGCGTATGGCAAACAGTCATCGGGGAAAGCGACGAGTTTACCTATCTACTAGCATTTGATGACTTAGCTCAGCGGGATGAGAAGTTCAAGGCACTTGCCGTCGAGCCTGCTATGCTGCCATACCGACAGCAGCCAACACGGGTATCACACATCACCAACAAGATATTGTCACCCCAACCTTATTCTCCTCTAAAATAAAACCCGCCTTTAAGCTAAAGTTTGTTATCTCAGGTATATGCCTCAGTTATTTTTATTTAACGCCACGCACATTTGGAGCGGCTCTTCTCTCTCAAGTCCGGCCTGCTGCTACCATTTATCATCACCTTACCAGTAAGCCCACAGACTGACGGCATCACAGGTCCAATGAGAGAACGATACATCCAGAGCACCTGTATCCCAAGCTCGTTCCGCTATACTGATAAGCCAACAAATACTAGATGAAAGAACGATGACCATCTCTTGCCATCATCTTTGAACGTACCCGATACCACCGATTTTCAATTCATTTGACAATAACCAATTAATGGACTTGTTTACCTTAGATATGATTTAGCAAGTTACTAGCAAGACAGGGAATAATAGCGTATAATAGATTTTAACTAGAAAGGGAACCACCCAGTAAATGAAAGATTTCCTCCGCGATACCCTGGTGACGTTTATCATTGCGGCCATCGTTTTCCTCGGGCTGCGAACCACCATTCAAAGTATCGTTATCGTCAGCGCCAGTATGGAGCCCACTCTTCCAGTAGGGCAACGCCTAATCATCAACAGGGTTATTTACAAATTCAGTGAGCCGAAAAGGGGGGATATAATTGTCTTTCCTTCACCTAAGAACCCGCAAGACGAGTTCATCAAGCGCGTTATTGGTTTGCCTGGTGAGCTTATCGAGATTAGGCAAGGAACAGTTTATATTCATAAAACAAATGGCACCACATTAGCCTTAGATGAACCCTATATTACCGACCCGGCTCATGGTTCTTTCTATGGGGAAAAGATACCGCCAAATGAATATTTCGGTCTTGGTGATAACCGTAATGATAGTGGCGATTCTCGTCAGGGCTGGACAGTCGCAAAACAAACGATAATCGGTAAAGCCTGGCTATCAATCTGGCCACCTGCTAAATGGGGACTGGCGGCTAACTACCCTTTACCAGAATAAACAGGTCGTTTAACAAATAAATAACGTTATTATTATGGTTAACTGAAGGGTTACGCCCATTCCAAAGCGATACTCCCTCTCTCCCACAAAGGAAAGAGGGAATAAAGGGGGTGAGATTTATCAATAGTGTAGAAGAAATCTTTGAGAAATCAGGGGCAATACTTAAAGGACACTTCCTGCTGGCTTCTGGACTACATTCCCCGGTCTACTGGGAAAAGTTCCAGGTTTTACAATTCCCCAATTATACAGAACAGCTTTGCCGTCTGATTACTAGCCACTTTTTCAAGCAAAAGATTCAGGTGGTCGCCGGGCCAACCACCGGTGGTATTATTCTCGCCTTCGAAGTTGCCCGGCAGTTAGGTGTCCGCGGCATCTTCGCCGAAAAAGTGGGCACATCAGGCAGAGCTTTCCGGCGGGGCTTTAGCATCAAACCGGGTGAGCGCGTCCTCATCGTTGATGACATCCTGACCACAGGCAGTTCGATACGAGAAGTTGTGGCAGCCGTAATGGCACAAGGCGGCGTTATCGTTGGCATCGGCGTACTGGTTGACCGCTCCGAGCAAGCAGTAGAATTTGGTTTTCCTCTCTTTAGCTGTCACCGTGGTCAAACGATAACCTACACACCAGAGAACTGCCCCCTTTGCGCTGCACAAATCCCGCTGGTCAAGCCCGGTGGGAGCTAATCACAAGATTTTAGTAATATCACTTAGCTTAGCCGGCGGCTTAGGAGGCGAAGCTAAAGAGACAAAAATCGCAGCCAGGGTAACCAGCCCCGCCAAGACCGCGAAAACACTCGTATAGCTCCCGGTAGTATCATAGACCCAGCCGGCATATATAGGGCTAATCACGCTAAAGGGTGTCAGAATTGTCATTGAGCTGCCTTGAATAGAACCAAAAGCCTTCCGCCCGAAGTAGCGCGCCCTCACTATACCGCCCAGAGGTAAAG
>JACQOL010000033.1 GCA_016202555.1 Chloroflexota bacterium
CGTCGTCGGCGCCGCCGGTGAGACAGACCGGGATATTCTGCACGCCACCGAAGCTCTTTATGGTGAAGTAGGGCTGAGACGAGCCTATTTCAGCGCCTTCAGCCCGGTGAGAAATTCCCGCCTTGAGGAATTAAGACCCACCCCGCCCATCCGGGAGCACCGGCTATATCAGGTGGACTGGCTGTTCAGGGTTTATGGATTTTCGCCGGGGGAGATAGAGCTGACTATGAATACAGAGGGTAATCTTCCCCTTAAGAAAGACCCCAAACTAACTATTGCCCAAAAACAGCCCTGGCTCTTTCCCGTCGATTTAAATAAGGCCACTTACCGGGAGCTTCTGAGGGTGCCGGGCATCGGGCCGACCTCGGCCGGCAGAATTATCGAAGCTCGCCGCGACCGCAGCATTTTCTCGGTTCAGCAGCTCAAAAAAATGAGAGTCGCCACCAACCGGGCCGTTCCTTATATCTGGTTTAAAGGCATGCTCGAGTTTGAAAAACAAACCTCCTTTATTCCCGATATTGCTGAAGATATCATAAGCCAGCCGGCGCCTACTCTGGCTGAAGCCTTTAGGTAACGCTTTTTTTAACAATCCTTCTCTTTCTCCATTTAAAAAGGGAGATGTCTTATTGTTGCCACTTCTACTTCAGGTATCCCCCTTTGTAAAGGCATCAATATACTTGACTCAGCGAAGGATGATGCGCTATGATTAAGAATCATAGCATTGTTCGGGGGGGTCGTGGCAAATATCCATATCATGAAGGAAAGCATGTAATAATGGCTGTTGAACTATGGGCTTACGCCGATGAGAGTGGGCTAGAAGAAAATCCCAAATACTGTCTCATTGCCGGCTACATCGCCAATCCGCGACAATGGATGAGATTTGAGCGTGAATGGAAGAAGGTTTTAGGGGAATACTCAGTCCAAGAGTTTCACGCTATAGACTTTTTCCATAGAAAACCTCCACGTGGATGCTACAAAGGATGGTCTGAGCACAAAGCCAAGATGTTTCTGGGACGGCTATTGGCTATCATCGGCTCAACAAGTATAAGCCCTATCGGAGCTATAGTGGACGTGGCTGATTTCAAGGCTAATCCTGAAGGAGTGGAGAGATTCCTAACAGGTGCAGCATTGAGTCCATCGGGTAAAAAATGGATGGGAAACACAGGGTCACTTCAGCCATATCATCTCGCTTTTGCACTTCTTCTGACCGATGCGGCGTGGGTCAACCATAATCGGCCAGATGTGAAAATACATTTTACATTTGATATTCAGAATATAGTGCAAAAACAGGCAGTGAAACTATTTGATGACATTGTTAACCGAAAGCATCACCAATCCTGGCAGATGTTTGGTAGAAGAATCTTTTCAGACGGGGAAACTGATACGCCTTTGCAAGCCGCCGACCTTCATGCATATCTACAATACTGTTACGTGGTCAATAAGAATCTCATGAGCCAAGAGCAGAGACGGGCTTTGCGTTTGGCATCGAAAGACCGTCTATTACCAATCTGGAATCAAGAACAGACAGAGGGCTTGCTGGCACGCTACGGGCCGAATCTTAAGCAACAACTAAGGGATAAGAAGTCATGAGTGTTTATCAGAAGACTTATCCTTCTTCGGTGTTGTCACGACCTTTTGTGCCAGCACTCGAAAACGCTCAAAGGGACGTAGGGCGTTCTTTTTGGACTTGGTCTCTTTTGCCATGTTTACCTCTCTTACGCTTGCGTCGTACCCCCGATAAGTTCATTGTAGGTCAAACGCTTGCCGGTAATCCCACTGACAACACCCTGAAAGCGGTCAGCATCGTCAGTCTTATGGGTGTTGAATCGGAAAGTTTCCTCGTCAAGATAGCGGAACAAGTGAGCGGGTTCGATGTTGACGTAAGTCCCTCTGATAGCCCGCTTCAGGAGACTCCAGAAGTTCTCTATGCCGTTCGTATGAACGTGACCTTTGACATAGGCTACAGCGTGGTCTATGGCTTCATGGACATATTCTCTGTCCAGGTCATTGTAGGAATACAAGGCATCGGTAAGAAGATTACTACCCTCTTTCACGGATTGCCGGACGGCATCGGGGATAGTCTTGCGGCTGGTATCGGCGATTATCTTTGTCTTAACCTTGCCACGTCCCCGCTCCAAAAGTCCCATAACGACAACCTTACCAACACCGCCCCGACCTTTAACGATAGCCTCTCTCTTAGCCTTGTGCATATTGCGAGCCTTGCCACCTATGTAAGTTTCGTCTGCTTCTACAGTGCCCGACAGCTTGCCATTATCATCGTTTCCCATTGCCAGGCGGATTCTGTGAAGCATGAACCACGCTGTCTTTTGAGTGACACCGAGATTTCGGGCTATTTCGTAGGAACTAACGCCGTTCTTGGCGTTGGCAATCATCCAGATAGCGGCAAGCCACTTGTCCAAACCGATAGGGCTATCCTCAAAGATTGTGCCCACTTTGACCGAGAATTGCTTCTTGGCATGTTCAGTTTTACATTCCCAGATTCTACGAGTGGGGATGAACCTGACATCGGTGCTTCCGCAAGTAGGGCAAGCCACGCCGTCAGGCCAGCGCAACTTAACCACGAAGTCCAGACAGACATCGGGGTTAGAAAAGTGCTTGATTGCTTCTATAAGAGTAATCGGTTCATTCATTGCCGTGCTCCAATTCAATCGTTACATTTACATGATAGCACAGCTAAGTTCCTGTGTCAAGTATATTAATGCCCTTTAAAGGGGAATGGGAATAAAGGGGATAGAGTTATTGAAACTGATTGTCGGC
>JACQOL010000035.1 GCA_016202555.1 Chloroflexota bacterium
AGGTCACGACCATACTTTTCCAGAGAGCGATATTTACTCTCCGCCCGGGCGTCAGTAACCCGGTGTCCGCCACGCAGCTTTTGTAAAGCCTGAAAAACCTTCTCCTGGTCAACACTAAGACGTTTCAGAATGCCGGCGGCATCCCCCTTCTCTTCTCCGGTAATGGCAATCAGCAGATGCTCGGTACCGATAAACTCATCCTTAAGCCGATTCGCCTCAGCCCCAGCCATTTGCATCAGTTGGGCAATGCGTGGTGTGGCATAGATTTGTTGTGTCTCATAAGCAATACGAGGGCTTTTCTCAATAACAGCGACTACTTGCTGCTTCGCTATCTCTACATTAACACCCAGCTCCTTCAATATTTCACCAACCAACCCTTTTTCCTGATGGAGCAACGCCAACAGGATATACTCCACATCCCACTGATTATGGTGATACTGACGAACCAACTCCTGGGATATCGCCAGTGCTTCCTGTGCTTGTTCCGTAAGTTTCTCTTGTCTCATTATCAAATCACCTCCCAGTTACTTTAGTGCCGAAGTTCAGGTTAAGAAAGTCTTTAATCTGTCGCTGAACCTCAAAATAGTCCCAATCGTAGTTATGCCCCGGGGCATTAAGGCAGTAGGTAATTCTTTGCCGTTTACCTTGCAACCAATACTTAATCCAGCGGAGGGGAGCGATTAAATATGCTCCGACTATTGCCCTCAGGTTACGGTGTGATACGGGGTCGGGGGTCACTCCGTTACTGTCAATCACCAGCGTCCGTGCTGTAATCACCCGCCGTGGCTTATGAGCGAAAAATATGCCCAGTTCAATGCTGTAAACCCTAGGACACTCACCCAGCTGACGCATCACCGCATTACTGAAGGCAGCTCCCTGACTGGCACCAATCAATATTATCTTGAGGTTACTAAAGTGCTGAACGACAAACTTCAACTCAGCAATCAATACAATCGCCTTGGGATATATACCTTTAGAAGAGAAACGGATTTGCTCTTTCACCTCACTTATATGTGCCCACCAGGTATTGTCAGTGCGGAAATGCTGGATTAGTACCAAACGATACCCCAGTTGTTCTATGGTGGCATCCACTCCCTCCACGACACTTCTCTCCCATTCTAATAAGTGGTCGAAGGACATGCTGCCAAAACCACCCGGGTTATGAATAAGGAGAAAATCCCGGCCCTGAACCCTGGCGCAAATATCCAGAAGACTATTAGTAAAGCTGGCACACTTTTTGCTATTATTACCAAAAAGTTGCTTAGCCAGATGGCTGGCTTTTTCTTCTAAAGTCAAAGAAACATCAACCATTTTTTAAACCCCAAGCTTATTGTGGCAGGAAAGATAATCCCCCATGTCCAGCAAAGGCAATAATCAGTCCCTTTAGTGTCTTGCCCGCCCAGCTAATCAGAAAAAACCGTAATAAGCCCATCCGGAGCGAGCCGGCGGCAATCCCAGCCGGATAAAAAAGGTTAAGAACTGGTACTGCCGAGGCGATAAAGACAACCCAGCCACCACCACGTCCCCCAACCCAACCGACTAAACGGTTGTACCAGGCTGAACTTTTATACCAAAATTTAGACTCAGCAGTTCTCACGATATCGGGGTCTTGACTTAGCTGACTTTCCGAGATTACCTCACTAGATACAAACCTGGACCACATCGTCTCAGCACCGGACCCGGTCAGATAAACTACGATTCCACCGATAGCTTCACCGAGACCTGATAACAGTCCGACATATACTGGATTCAAGACACGGCCAAGAGCGAATGTTACCACAAAACTAGGGGCGGGAATAAGGGTTATCCCTGCCGGGATACTAACCAGGAATTCGCCAAGATACCCATAGCCCTGAGCCTGCTGCATTTCATCCCAGAAATAAATTAGAGCAACAATTAGCCCTATTGTAAGCAAAATACCTAGGCCACCAATGAGATGAAAATGCCACCTCCTTCTCTTTGGTCTCTTCTGTTCAACACGGGTTACTCCCAATAGTACTCCTTCTTACCATCCGTTCTATCATAATTTCGTCGTTTCAGATACTGGATAAACTTCGGTGAAACTACTGTTGCCTCAATCGCTTAATTTCTGATTCCAGCTCGGCGATAACACGCTGCAATTCGGTTATACGCTGCCCCATACGCAAAATAACTTCAGCCCCGGCCAGGTTGATACCCAGATCATTCATCAGTGTTTTCAGTTGCCTTAAGCGGATGATATCTCTCTCCGAATACAGACGAATATTACCTCTGGAGCGGGACGGTTCAATTATGCCAATCTTTTCGTAGTAGCGCAAGGTGTGAGTCTGAACATTCAACATCCTGGCAGCGATACTGATGACATAACGAGGTTCATCATCCCTTATATTCATAAATCACCTCTTAGCTGAAGAGCCTGGCTGATTGAGCCTTTCAAAAAGCTCTTTTTCCTCCGCCGAAAGCTTGGTTGGTAAAACGACAGTTACTTTAGCCAGCAGGTCACCGCGCGAAGAGCTGCCCAAATGAGGCATTCCCTGTCCCGTCAGACGAAAAGTGCGCCCATTCTGAGTTTCTGGTGGAACCTTTAGTGCCAGCTTTCCCTTGGGGGTTGGCACCTGAACCTCACCACCCAGCATAGCTACCCTCAGTGGCACGGCTACCTCCACATATAAATCATCGCCCTTACGCTCAAATAGCTTGTGTAACTTAACTGATATTACCAAAAAAAGGTCGCCCCTCGCCCCTCCCTGCCCCTGTCCTCCTTTACCGGCGATACGCACCCGGGAGCCATCCTTAACCCCGGCTGGAATCTTAACCTCAAGCCGCTCCGGTTGAGCGACTACCCCGGAGCCCCGGCAAGTCGAGCAAGTAACATTCTGAATCTGACCGGTGCCGCCACAAACTGGGCAGGGCTGTTCGGTCTGAAGGCTGAGAGTGCGACTGGTGCCATGATAGGCTTCTTCCAGGGTTACCTCAACCGAGTAGTCGATATTCTGTCCGGGTCTCGGTCTAGCCCGACGGCTAGAAGTCCGGCTGGTGAAACCGGGGAAGAGGACATCAAACAAGCTGTCTAAGTTTTCCCCTCCAAACTGGAAACCTGGCCCGCCACCCTGGCTAAAACCTCGGGGTGATGTTTGCCTGGCTCCGGTTCCGGCAAACTGGTCAGCAGATTGCCGGTTATCACCAAGCTGGTCATATTTCTGTCGTTTCTCCTTATCAGACAAAACCTCATGGGCCTCATTTATCTCTTTAAACTTAGCCTCGGCTGACTTATCGCCAGGGTTGACATCAGGGTGATGCTTACGTGCCAGTCGCCG
>JACQOL010000038.1 GCA_016202555.1 Chloroflexota bacterium
CAAAAGCATCGCCTCAAACAGGACAATAACGCCCCGGATTAACCGGGTCCGCCTCAGCCAGCCGGTATAGATAGTCGGCAGCGGCTGGACATTGCTGGCTAACTCTCCATTAGGACGGCGGACAACAGTTGCCATCGTTTTCTGCCCGCGCATCATCACCCCTTCAACGACTGCCTGCCCCCCGTAATAGACTCGCTTAGCCACAATAATCTCCTTAGCTAACAAAAAGGAGCGGTTTAACAATACCGCTCCTGCCTTTCTCAATAGGCCAACTGAGACTGCGGAAAAACTTTAGTCTTTTATCTTGTAACGCCGCTTGAAGCGTTCCACCTGTCCGGCGGTATCCAGCATCCGGCGCTCTTGAGTAAAAAATGGATGGCACTTACTGCATACCTCCACCTTTAGCATCTTCTTGGTGGAACCAGTAGTGAAAATATTACCACAGGCACAGGACACCTGAGCATCACTAAAATATTGGGGATGAATTTTTTCCTTCATATCTTTCAACTAGCGTAAACGCTAACTTTCCTCCGATTCTTACAAGCCGGCTCAAACTTAACCAGGCCGTCAATCAGGGCAAAGAGAGTGTAATCCCGGCCGACACCGACATTATTGCCCGGGAAAATATGAGTGCCCCGCTGCCGAACTAATATCGTCCCGGCATTGACACTATCTCCAGCATATCTCTTGACGCCGAGCCGTTTTGATTGACTATCCCGCCCATTATGAACACGCCCACCAGCCTTTTTATGTGCCACTTTCC
This sequence comes from Chloroflexota bacterium, assembly GCA_016202555.1. Classification (GTDB taxonomy): domain Bacteria; phylum Chloroflexota; class Dehalococcoidia; order Dehalococcoidales; family UBA2162; genus JACQOL01. The sequence goes on from JACQOL010000038.1 coordinate 764, forward strand.
ATCACCTCTTTTTTACGCCGACGAACCTTCCTGGCTGGCTCGCCTTGTGTTATCCCGGCTCCAACTATCTTATCTATCGCCAGTCTGGTATAAAGCTGGCGATGTCCCGTCTTCTTGCGGTAACGCACCTTGGGCTTATATCTAAAAACAATTATCTTTTTGTCTTTGCCTTCCCCCTGAGCCGTGGCAACCACTTTCGCCCCGTCCACAGTAGGCATACCGACAGTTACCCGGTCGTCATCAGCGATAAGTAATACCTTATCCAGTTCAATGGTATTACCATCAGCCACATCCAGCCGGCCGACATCAATAACCTGCCCCGGGGTTACCTTATACTGCTTACCCCCGGTCTCAACAATAGCGTAAATCTTTCCTCTCCCTTCGTGAACTGGAAAACTTGTCTTATATCAGACGCAATATTTTAATAATAGCACAAATCTTGCATCCAAAGCAAAGATTCTACCAGTTGCTAGAGGTAAGTGTCAAGCGCCGGTACCGATTCGGCACTTGAAACTTAACCTTGCTGGTTTAGTCACTCTCGGAGTATACTCCCTGCTAATAGAGATATTAGCAGGAGTAAGATTATGCCAAAAGCTAAATGGTTCAAGGTCGGTGGTTACGTGGTGACATCCTGTTTTACCATATCTGGTATAGTTCTCCCTGCGACAGGATGGTTGACTCCCGTATTAGCAAAATGGGCATTCGTAATCACCACGGTAGTAGGCGTAATCATTGGTGGCATACTTTGGCTTGTTGGCGATAGAACTGAGAAAATTGAGAGAAGTAAAGTAATGGAGGACATCAAGTCAGACCTAATAGAAATAAACGCATATGAAAAGCAACTTGCGGCAGTAAAATCAAAAACACTATATTCAAAAAAATTGGCTGAGCAGGTTCGTAAAGGCTTTATTACGACCTTTGGGACTGACGTGAGGGACTTACAGAAAGAACTAGTCAAGAAAGTTATAGACGATAAAGATATTGACCCTGCAATAGTTATATATGAAAAAATGGGGAATATACTTGACTATATTGGATACGGATTGAAGAAAGACCTGAACGAGGATAAGTATAACGATTGGGTGAAAGACTTAGAACACAAACGGCTAAAAATCTATGTAAATAAGAAGAAAAGAGAGATTATTAGAAAGAACATAAATAGAATCAAGGCTATTTCTTATGGCTTAAACAGCGCAGTTGTGCTTAGAAGCATAATTCGTAACCTGTCAGTAAGTGACAAACAGATATCAATGAGGATAGGTATTTATTTGGAGGGTTTGGAAAACACAGGTGCTACGATGATAAATCAGATGCTTGAACAATTAGACGTTGAATGGCAACCAAGGGGAGATATAAATAACTTACAGTTTGACCTAAAATGAGAGGGGGAATTATGAGCTTCGTTAGAGCAAAACAAATCCCACCCCGGACTGGTAACTGGTATGACTATGAAGTTGAAACAATCCACAAGGGTGGCAAGGTCATACAGAGGCATATACGATATATCGGGCGTTCTGATAGGGCAGGTGGCTCACGTGCTGGTTTATTGGGTGGCTCAATTACAGTCATCTCACGAGAGCCAATAATCACGCCTGAGCCTGCTTCTACTGCTTTACCACGTGGGCGGGTATCAGCTTCGTTTATTGCCAACGCCTTACAGGAATACTACTCAGGAATGTCTCTACACTCTATTGAGGAAAACATTGAGGCACAGACTGATGGTGATATTTCTCACGTGGCTGTAAATAAGTGGATTAACAAGTTCACGAACAAGGCAATCCGTGAGACACAGCACCTACATCCAAACGTGGGCGACACTTGGATAGCTGACGAAACCTATATTCAGACAGACGTTAAGGGAACTGACCCTAAAGGGGTGGTGTTCTGGGACATTATTGACGCTAAAACCCGCTTTCTGTTAGCTTCAAGAGTCACTACTACACGGAGCACACAAGACGCTAAACAGCTTATGGAACTGGCTGCTAAACGTGCTGGTAAAACTCCGAAGATAGTAGTAACCGACAAACTGGCAGCCTACATTGACGGAATAGAATTAGCTTTCGGGGCTGATACGATACACAGGCAAGGCTCACCATTCAAGCTGTTAGGGACTGGCAAGAATACATCTCTTATTGAACGCTTCCATAACTCACTAAAGGAACGCACAAAGGTTATGCGTGACTTGAGAGATAAGGATACCCTTAAACGCTTCACTGATGGCTGGCTGGTCTACTACAACTTCTTTAGACCGAATATGGCTCTAAATGAGTTGCCACCCGCCCAAGTAGCGGGGCTGGAATACGACTGGCATAGCTGGGCGGATGTGGTGGAATATGAGAAAGAGCCACTTGTGAGGCGCAATGGGAATTAGTCACTCTAGAGCGTTAAGTTACAAGTGCCTGCCGATTCATCATTATCATTACCCTAACTGAGGCTAGTCCTTCATGAGCTGAGGATGATTGGTGATGTAACTATACTCCCTTTTTATCGTAGTTTATTTTGAGGTAAGGTGCTGGTAACGGCTTGCACTATACACTATTTGGTGGTAAAGTACCAGGTGGATTAGCCGTCAAAAGCGATTCGAGAGGTGTGAAATTGGGTGGACAATTATCCGAGATTCTAACTCCCTATCGGGGACAGCGGGGAGCTTTAATCCCGGTTCTACAGAAAGTGCAAGGAGAATTAGGCTATCTTCCTGAGGAAGCAATGTCAGAGATAGCTTATTTTTTAGGTCTACCGAGGAGTGAGATATATGGCGTGGCTAGCTTTTATGCCCAGTTTCGCTTCGAACGCCAGGGCGAACATACCGTAAGGGTGTGCCAGGGCACTGCCTGCTATGTTCAGGGAGGGAAACGCATTCTGGAGGCAGTAGAGGACGAGCTCCATCTGGCACCGGGTAAAACAATCACTGATGATTACAAATTTAGTGTGGAGAAAGTGGCTTGCTTTGGCTCCTGTGCTTTAGCCCCGGTGATGGTAATGGATAAAACTGTCTACGGCAAAATGACTCCGGCTAAGGCAAGGCAGATATTATCTCAGTATTGAAGGGAATAGTTATGGCATTTGATGAAATCAGGAACCAGGCTATCGCCGAATGGCAGGCCTTACAGCACAGCGAAAAGCCCCGCATCCTGGTCGGTACTGCTACCTGTGGTCGAGCCGCCGGGGCAACGCTTATTTTGGAAACTATTAAGAAGGAATTATACAGGTTAGGCATTGAGGCAATAGTAGCACAGGTTGGTTGTATCGGGCTTTGTTATGCCGAACCCCTGGTGGATATCATTAAGCCGAATCGTCCTCGAATCTGCTACGGC
>JACQOL010000005.1 GCA_016202555.1 Chloroflexota bacterium
AAAATCTGGAGATGAGCGCCAAGACCGTGGAGGAAGCGATTCAACGAGCCATAGAGAAGCTCGGCGTAAACCGGGAGGAAGTGGAGATAACCGTCGTAAAAGAAGGTAGGTCGGGTATTTTTGGTCTGGGTAATGAGGAGGCAGTGGTCAGGGTGAGACGGCTAACGCCGGTGACGGAAACTGACACTGTCAAGGTTGCCAGAGATGTCCTGGAGAAGCTGTTGGCTTTGTTGGGGGTGGCTGGCTCAGTTGAGCCTTCGGAACAACCAATCGTTGAAGGAGAAGAAGAGACTAGTGCTACGGTTGCCTTTAATATCAGTGGTGATGACCTCGGTATTTTGATTGGGCGGCGTGGTCAGACTCTGGCTTGTTTGCAGTATATCGTTAGACTTATTGTTGGTCAGCACCAGGCGGAGCGGGTGCCCATAGTTCTTGATGTGGAAGGGTATAAACAGCGCCATTATCAAGAACTGCAAGCTTTAGCCCGGCAGGTGGCAGAGCAAGTGGAAAGCAGGGGAGAGCCATATACCCTGAGACCAATGTCGGCTTATGAAAGGCGTATCATTCATCTTACCCTGGCTGACCGCCCAGATGTTAGCACTGAGAGCATCGGTCAGGGTGAATCCCGCCGGGTAGTTGTTAAACCCAAAGGACAATAGGAGATTGTCTAACCCGAATTGACTTACTTTTGAGAGTATGCTAAATTGTGCTTGAAAAGGCAGTGACGGAGACGAGTAGGGGAGAGATGTCACCTAGCGAGTCTGGTATGGTGGAAGCAGATGTGTACGGCTCTCTGAAAATCACTCTTGAGCCGCCAACCGAATGGTAGATGATAATTAGTCTGCCCAGTAGGCTTGGACGGGTTCGTCATCCGTAATCATTGACGAGGGCATCAGGGTGTGCCCGTGAAGAGTGCTCCGCTAACCCGGAGAATTAGGGTGGTACCGCGGGAATGGTAAGTCTCGCCCCTAGAAGGCGAGGCTTAATTTTTTATAGAGGGATTTAGATGTTTCGTCCGGTAAATAGCAAAGCTAATTTTCCGCAGCTTGAAGAGAAGATACTGCTCTGGTGGCAGGATAAGGCTATCTTTAAGCGGAGTATCGACCAGCGTCAGGGCTCTCCTCGTTTTGTCTTCTATGAAGGACCTCCCTTTGCCAACGGTAATCCGGGCATTCATCATGTTCTTGCCCGGGCTTTTAAGGATATCATCGTTCGCTATAAGGTAATGAAAGGCTATTATGTGCCGCGCGTTGCTGGCTGGGATACTCATGGGCTACCAGTGGAGTTGGAAATAGAAAGGCAACTCGGCTTCTCGGGTAAGGAACAGATTGAAAAATACGGTGTTGCCCAATTTAATCAACGCTGCCGAGAAAGCGTCTTTAGATACCTTAAAGAATGGAATACCCTCACGGAGCGTATTGCTTACTGGGTAGACCTTGAGCATGCCTATATGACGATGAGCAACGATTATATTGAGTCGGTCTGGTGGGCAATCAAGCAAATGTGGGACAAAGGGCTGGTCTATCAGGGCTACCGGGTTACCCCTCACTGTCCCCGTTGCGGCACCTCACTCAGCTCCCACGAGGTAGCCCTGGGCTACAAGGATGATGTTGAAGACCCATCAGTTTACATAAAGTTTAAGGTTGTCACTTTCTCTATAGCTTCTGATGAAGAAGAACGACTATATGGTAAGCTAAAAGACTTTATTGATTCACTTCTATCTAAAAAACCTGCCTACTTCTTGGTATGGACGACCACACCATGGACTTTGCCTGGTAACACGGCTCTAGCGGTGGCTCCTGAGGCTGATTACGCTGTGGTGGACATGGAAGATGAATATCTCATTTTAGCGGATGCTTTGCTAGAGCAAGTGGGTTTGAATAGGAATAAAGTAGTGCAAGTAATTAAGGGCAGCTTCTTAGAGACTGCTCCCTATGAACCGCTATTTAAACCACATGATTATGGCGTAAAGGTCATGAGCTTTTTCCGAAAAGATAAGGAGGGAGCCCCTGAGTTAGAGTGGGCGGGACCTCCGGATACTTACCCTATCATTGCTGGTGATTTTGTTTCTATGGAAGAGGGAACAGGAATTGTTCATATTGCCCCCGCCTATGGTGAGGTTGACTATCAAGCCGGGCAGGATAATGATTTGGATTTTGTGCATATGGTGGATTTGCAGGGTAAAATTACCGGCAACTATCCCTTTTCTGGTACATTTGTCAAAAAGGCTGACCCTCTGGTGATTAAAGATTTAGCTGAGAGAGGGCTCCTCTTCCGCGCCGAGACCATCCGTCATACCTATCCCTTCTGCTGGCGCTGTGAGGCACCTCTCCTTTACTACGCTAAGGAGACCTGGTACATCCGGACAACGGCGCTAAAAGAGAGACTTATCGCCGGTAATGCTGAGATAAACTGGTATCCAGGGCATATTAAGTCCGGTCGCTTCGGGGATTGGCTGGAGAATAATGTTGACTGGGCTTTTTCCCGCGAGCGCTATTGGGGTACACCGCTACCAGTCTGGCGCTGTGAAAAGTGCGGTAGTTTTGAATGTGTCGGTAGTGTTGCCGAACTGAAGGCTAAGCAGGGCTTCAGTGGATTGAAAGAGCCGTTGGATTTACACAGACCCTTCGTTGATGAGGCTACCTTTGCCTGCTCCAAGTGTGGTGGCAAGATGAGCCGACAACCCGAAGTTATAGACTGTTGGTTCGATTCTGGCTCGATGCCCTTCGCCCAGATGCACTATCCTTTTGAAAATAAAGCACTTTTCGATGCGGAAATGAAACAGGCTGATTTCATCTGTGAGGGTGTCGACCAGACCCGTGGCTGGTTCTACAGTCTGCACGCTATCTCAACCCTGCTTTTTGACCGACCAAGCTTCAAAAATTGTATTTGCCTGGAGCTTATCCTCGATGCCCAGGGTAAGAAGATGAGCAAAAGCCGGGGTAACGTAGTTGACCCGTGGACAGTGATTAATAAATATGGTGCTGATGCGATGCGGTGGTACTTCTTTACCTCTGCCCCCCCGGGTAATGTGCGCCGTTTTGATGAGAAGATGGTGGCTGAGGTAACCCGTCGTTTCTTATTAACCCTGTGGAATGTCTATTCCTTCTTTGTCACCTATGCCAATATTGATAAATTTACCCCTGGTCCGGCAAAGACGTCATTGGCGGAATCGGAGCTTGACCGCTGGATAATTTCGGAGCTAAACCAGCTCATTATTGATGTCGATTCGGCACTGGACGGTTATGACCCAACGGAAGCGGGGCGGAAAATAGAGAGCTTTGTTGATGTTCTGTCTAACTGGTATGTGAGGAGAAGTCGACGGCGATTCTGGAAGAGCGAGAATGATGCTGATAAGCTGGTAGCATATCATACTCTGTATCAATGTCTGGTTACCCTGACCAAACTACTGGCGCCGCTGGCTCCGTTTCTGGCTGAGGAGCTATATCAGAATCTGGTCAGTTCGGTATTGCCTGAGGCTCCGGAGAGTGTGCATCTGGCTGATTTTCCTGGGGCTGATAAGAGTCTAATTGATAAGGAACTAATGGAAGCTACGAGTCTGGCTATGAAGTTAACCAGTCTGGGACGAGCGGCGCGGAACCAAGCTGGCATCCCGGTGCGTCAGCCCTTAGCCGCGGCGGCTTCTACCCTCGTTTCAAAGCAAGAAGAGAGCGGTCTTAATCGGGTTAAGCCATGGATACTGGAGGAACTGAATATTAAAGACCTTAAGATAATTGGTGATCTGACTAAGCTGGACAAGACCTATTATAATCCTGTCGTATCAGATGGTGGTTATTCGTTTGCAGTGCAGAAGCGGGAAGCTATTTCTCCCGAACTTTTGGCTGAGGGAATGGCACGGGAGATTGTGCACCGCCTGCAGACGATGCGCAAGAGCGCTGGGTTTGATATTACCGACCATATTGTTACCTATTATCAGGGAGACGATTATATCAGGGGAGTAATGTCAAACGCAGGCACAGCTGACCATATCAAGCAGGAAACACTTTCCATAAAGCTTGTTGAAGGACTACCTGGAGTGGTTGACTTTAAGGAAACCTATACGCTAAATGGATACAAAGCGTTGCTGGCAGTAAGTAGAGCTGGATTGACTTAAGGTGGTGATGGTGGCGGGCTTTCGATAATCGTCACCGGAATAGTTCGCTCAGTCTTACCCCGCCAGAAGGTTATGGTTACCTTTTGTCCCGCTTGAGCAGAGTTTAAGATGGTTAATAGCTGATTAGCATCAGTTATCTCCTGGTTATCAAATTTAGTAATAACATCCCTAGCTTTTAGTCCTGCTTTATCGGCCGGGCTGCCCGCAGCCACACTTGCCACAAAAGCCCCTTTATCAACTGCTAGGCGATACCAGAAAACTACAGACGGGTCTACAGGATAGAGTGTTGCCCCGAGATAGGGGCGAACGACATAGCCAGTGTTAATTAGTGCCTGGATAATCGGCATAGCGTCCTGGCTGGATATGGCGTAACCCATGCCTTCAACACCAGCCGCGGAAATCTTGGCACTGGTGATACCCACTACTTCTCCTGCCATATTGACCAATGGCCCACCGCTATTACCCGGATTTATCGGGGCAGTGGTGCCGATAAGATTATATAGCGTTTGCCCGGCTGATACCGGCACCGAGGCTCGTAAGCTCCTGACGATTCCGGCGGACGGGCTGATACATAAATCCAGCGAATTACCGATAGCCACTACCCAATCGCCCAGCCTTAATTTACGAGAATCTCCTACCGTAACTGCCGGCAGGTTTTTGGCGTTAATTTTTAGTATGGCTAAATCGGTTAATGGGTCAGTAGCAACTGTTTTCATATCTACCTGAAAGGTTTGGCTATCGTCCAGGGTTACAGTGATATTGTCGGCGTTCTCGACCACATGGTTATTAGTTACGATAATCCCGTCCTTTCTGATAATCCATCCTGAGCCAGCACCCTCCTGGCTAAATGAGCCAGTGAAAGGGTCGTAGCCGGGGATACTGATATTGATAGCAACCACCGATGGCTTGACCTTGGCGACGACATCGGCAATGCTGGGTAGTGGAGCTGCCTGGCTTGTGGAGATAACAGGCAGTGCTTCATTTTTAGGAGCCGGTGTCGACAACTCAGATTTAGCAGGTGTAGCAGTGTTGGATGGTGGTGAAGTCTCCACTTTGGAGGGGGCTACAGCACACCCGGCGGCTAAGGCAAGGGATAAAACCAGGCTAAGGTTAACAATCAGATATTTGATGTTTATTCTTTTCATTGATAATAGTATAACGAAGGAAGTGGCGAAAAGATAGCTTTTGGAGGTTGGTGACAACTGAAATGTATTATAATACGATTTACTTATTCTAGCATATTGGCTAAGAGGGGAGAATAGCGGGTCAGGTCTACTCCAGCCAATTATCTACCATGTTGCTGGATTTGTTACTCAATTGGGTTCCCGGGGCAGTGAAGCCAGGGCTTTCTTTACGATGGCTTATCTCCTGAGAATCGTCTTGAACTTTATATAGGGTTTTTTGTTAATAAAATCTATTGCTTAATTAGTATTAACGGTATAAGATATAAAGGCTATATTAGTAATTCAGATGAGGTGATAACAATGGCTACAGAGCTGGTTCACATCGGATTTAGCAACATAATAGCAATGAATAGAGTTATTGCCATAGCTTCGCCGAACTCGGCACCGACTAAACGTGCCATTAACGATGGGAGAAGTAATGGTATGCTAATTGATATGACTAACGGACGCAGAACCAAGGCAGTTATCACTACTGATAGCGGGCATATTATTTTGGCGGCTCTTACTCCAGAAACGATTACCGGCAGGTTACAGGTAAGTCGAACTGTTGGTGGCACCGAGCAAGAAAGTTCACTGCTCAGCAGAGCCCCAGGCGATGAAAAAGGTGACTGATAAAAGTCGGCTCCCCTTCCACCAGTCAGCCAAGCCATTACTCGTTGTTCTCTCCGGTCCCTCGGGGGTAGGTAAGGATGCGGTTTTAGCCAGAATGAAGGAACTAACTTCCCCTCTGCAACATATTACTACTTTAACCACACGCCCCCGCCGACCCAATGAGAAAAATAATGTAGACTATCATTTTGTCTCACTGAAGAGATTTCAGGAGATGATTCAAAAGAATGAATTATTGGAGTGGGCGAATGTTTATGGCAACTGGTATGGCGTGCCCCGGGAGGCAGTCAAACAAGCTTTAGACAACGGGCGGGATATAATAGTAAAGGT
>JACQOL010000036.1 GCA_016202555.1 Chloroflexota bacterium
GAAATATAGATAGTGTTTTGGAGACATAACCTTAATAAGGAGAGGGCGCTCCCCGGTGGGGGGAGCGTTGCCTCCTTTTCAAGAAGCAGGGAACGGGGGGCTGTAATGAACTTGGTCCCCTGACTTTGGCTGGCATGATTAGAATTATAAGAATTATATAATCAGGGAAACGAAAGGAGGTTCTGATAATGAAAGCAAGGACAAGAAAAGCGACGATGACTAACAAAGAGAGGGTGGAGGCGTTACTCCGCAGAGAGAAGCCCGACCGGGTGCCTTTCGCTGCGGGTGGTGGGGGCTTTGCGGCGAACTATAATGGGGTCCCCCCGGCTGACCGATACACCAAACCAGAGGTAATGTATGAAGCCGAGAAGAAAACCTGTCGCGATTTCGATTGGGTCTTTACTCCCTCTTTTACTACCAGTCGCAGCTATAGAGCGGCCTTCGGGAGTAAAATGAAGATACCCACCAGTCAATATTCCCAGGGGCAGTTTGTTACCAAGTACGCCGTCGAAACCGAGGAGGAAGTGATGGCATTAAAAGTACCCGACCCAAAAATCATTGCTGGCCTTACTGCCGAGGAGATGGCTCTCTACCAGCGGTCATGCCGGGAGAAGGATGAAAACCAACCCTTTAAGATCAGCTTTTATGGCCTTGGGGTGATGAATATTGCCGGTACCATCGCCGGGGCGGATAAACTGTGCAAATGGATGATTAAACGGCCTGAAGTCGCCCATCGCTTGCTCCGTTTGGCAGCCGACTATGAAATCGCGACTGCTCAATACTTCAAGGATACTTTTGGTGTCGAGCGGGTGTTACCGACGGGGGCTAACGCTTACGCCTCTAATCAACTAATCTCCCCGAAACACTTTGAGCAGTTTGCCCTGCCCTACCTAAAAGAGGTTCACGAGAAGATATTGGCGATGGGTTTTAAGCACCTGCGTACCCACCCCTGTGGTGAACAAAATCTTAACCTGCCTTATTGGCAGCAGGTGCCGATGGGTGACCCGGGTATTTTTCATGTTGGTAACGAGATTGACCTGGAAACGGCGGCGGCCTATTTCCCCAACGACATCATCGGGGGTAATCTGGATACGACGGTTATCCAGAGCGGCACCCCGGAAGAGGTCTATCAAGAGGCAAAGAAGGTCATTGAGCAGGGCAAGCACTTACCTACCGGCTTTATCCTGATTCCTGCTTGTGAGCTACCGCCCATGGCCCCTGTCGCGAACATCAGGGCAATCACCCGAGCCCTCAATGACTTCGGTTGGTACGATTAAGCAATAAAATACACAAAAAGGGGGTGACAAAATGAAGACAAGAGTCAGAAAAGCGACGATGACTAACAAAGAGAGGGTGGAGGCATTACTGCGAAGAGAAAACCCAGACCGGGTGCCTTTTCTGGCGGGCGGACAGAGCTTTGCCGTCATCCGTAGTGGGGGTACTATTGCTGACCGATACCATGCTATGTACGATACCGGAACGACCGGTAACTACTCTCGAAAGATGGTCTATGAAGCCGAAAAGAGAGCCTGTCGGGAATTTGACTGGGTTTTTGCGCCGACGATACTTTCTCGTCAAAACCGGGGAGCGTTTGGTGGTGAAGTTAAGTTACCCACCAACAAATACTCACAGGGGGCGTTTGTGACCAAGTACGCCGCTGAGACCCCCGAGGAAGTGATGGCATTGAAAGTCCCTGATGTCAAAGCCTGCTTCACTCCGGAGATGATCGACTTCTACAAATGGGTGTACGAAGACGAGGATGAAAATAAAGCCTTCGTCTCAATGAACGGACCTAGTTTTAACACTGTCGCCGGTATCGCTGGCTATGACACGTTGTGTAAATGGATGCTCAAGGAACCGGAAGCTGCCTACCGCTTAGTTCGCTTGGCAGCTGACTATGAAATTGCCACCGCTCAATACTTTAAGGAGCTTTTTAGCATGGAGAAAGTAATACCTTTGGGTGCTTCGGCGGCCGCTTCCAATCAGCTCATCTCCCCGAAACACTTTGAGCAGTTTGCCCTGCCCTATATGAAAGAGCTCCATCAGAAGTTATTGGCAATGGGCTTTAAGCATCTTTGTCATCACCCTTGTGGTGAACATAATCTGAACCTGCCCTACTGGCAGCAGGTGCCGATGGGCGACCCTGGCATTGTTTGGTTTGGTAACGAGGTTGACCTGGCAACAGGGGCAAACTATTTCCCTAACGATATCATCGAGGGTAACCTAGATACGACGGTTATCCAGTGCGGCACTCCTGAGGAAGTCTATCAGGAGGCACGAAAAGTCATTGAACAGGGCAAGAGCTTGCCCACCGGCTTTATTCTCCGTCCTGCCTGTGAGCTACCGCCCTATGCCCCTGTTGAGAACATCAAGGCAATTACCCGAGCCCTCAATGACTTCGGCTGGTACGATTAGACAATAAAATAATATATAGAAGGAGGGTGACAAAATGAAGCGAAAAATGGTCTGGCTGGTGGTCAGTTGCCTGATGGTGCTGGCGCTACTGGCAGCATCCTGCACTAAGGCTGAAACACCAGCGGCGAAAGAAGCAGCACCAGCCACTAAAGCAACGGCTCCAGCCACTAAAGAGGCGATACCAGCGGTGAAAGAGACGATACCAGCAGCCGCCGAAACCCCCAAATACGGGGGAGCACTGGTCACTTCTCGTAGCAGCAATATTTTGAACTGGGATGAGGCTTTACTACCCATGTGGACCCTATCATCCAGCCTAAACCCGACTAATGAAAACCTGCTAATGGGCGACTGGGCGCAGGGACCGGCGGGCACCAACAAACGCAGTGAATGGTACACCGGCAATTATGTCCTCGTCTGGGATACGACCGGCTCTCTGGCAGAGAGTTGGGAGCTACCTGATGACCAAACAATTATCTTCCACATCCGTAAAGGGGTGCACTGGACACTTGACCCGAATAACGCCGCCAGCCGGCTGGTTGGCGGGCGGGAGTTAACCGCTGATGATGTCGTTTTTTGCCTTAAGAGACAATTCTGGGACCCGAAAACAACTTCGTACACGGTAGCCGGCGAGGCACGACCTCTGGATGTCTCCGCCAGCGATAAATACACTGTGGTGGTTAAGACACCCAAGGATTTTCAGGGGATGACCTGGGAATATGCCGGCCATAATGTAAGGATAATGCCACCCGAGGTGGCTCAGAAATACGGCGACTATACGAAGTGGGAGAATAATGTTGGCACCGGGCCCTTCATCCTCAAGGATTTTGTCAATGGGAGCTCGGCCACCTGGGTAAGGAATCCAAACTACTGGGATAAGGACCCTGTTGGTCCCGGCAAGGGCAACCAGCTCCCCTATGTTGATAGCCTTAAGCAGCTCATCGTCATCGACCAGTCAACCCGAATGGCAGCACTGCGCACCGGTAAAATTGATACTGACGAAACAACTTACGTGACGCTGGATGCTCAACAGCTCGTAAAAACGACCCCAGACTTAAAGTATTTCAGCGACCTGTCTGGTTACCCGATAATCGGCATGCGTCTGGATAAGCCGGGGCTGCCCTGGGGGCCTCAGGATGACCCCAATGCCATCAAGGTGCGGCGGGCCCTGAACCTGGCGGTGAATGACCAGGAGATGTGCGACGTTCTGTTTTCGGGAGAAGGTACATTACTGAGCTATAAGATAATCGAACACCCCATCTATAAGGGCATCTATACCCCGATGAACCAGCTTCCTCAGGACAGCCGGGAACTGTTTGAGTATCACCCGGACAAAGCCAAGCAGCTGCTGACCGAGGCCGGCTACCCCAACGGCTTTAAGGCTCTGGTGGAATTGCAGGCTAGCCCCGCCTATCGGGTAGACATGGCCTCGATGATAAAAGCCTACTGGGCGAAGATTGGTGTTGACCTGGAAATGAGAATAATAGACCCTGCCACCTACCAGACTTACCAGTTGAAGCACACCCACACTCAAATGTACTTCTACGGCCGGTCGTCTTTTAACCCTCAGGTGATGTATTCCTCAAAGACGGGTGATATGTACAATATGAGCATCGTCAGCGACCCTATCCTCGACAAGTACTATCGGGATATGTCGGCCCTCTACTTTGACCGGGCGAAGCGCGACCCGATGATGAAGGAGATGAACCTCTATGCCATCAGCCGCTCCCACTATATATATGGGCCAGTAAATAAAATCTACCGTTTCTGGCAACCCTGGCTAAAGAACTACCACGGTGAGTCATCCGTAGGTAGTTTCAGCAGCACGCCGGCATGGAAGTATGTCTGGCTTGACCAGGAGCTGAGGAAGTCAACGGTGGGACGCTAGAGAGCCCTGAACTATTTCGGCTGGTACGATTAGAATTATAGAATTAGGAAAACAAAAGGAGATTACTACAATGAAGACAAGAGTAAGAAAAGCGACGATGACCAACAAAGAGAGGGTGGAGGCATTACTGAGGAGAGAGAAGCCTGACCGGGTGCCTTTCTGGGCGGTTGGTACTAGCTTTGCGGTAATCCGTAGCGGGGGTTCCATTAATGACCGATACACTAAATTAGAGATGGCTTATAAAGCCGAGAAGAAAACGTGTCAAGATTTTGACTGGGTCTTTATTCCGATTTTGTTTCGGAATCGCGGCGCCAGAGGGGAGTTTGGTGGTGAAACTAAGTTACCTACCAATAAGTATTCCCAGGGCGTATTTGTTACCAAATACGCCGCTGAAACCGCCGAGGAAGTGATGGCATTGAAAGTGCCTGATGTCAAAGCCTTGTACCCGCCCGAGGTAATTGATTTCTACAAACGGGTATGTCAGGAGGAGGATAACAATAAACCGTTTAAGCTGATGATTACTGGCCCCAGCTTTAATACTGTCGCCGGTATCGCTGGCTATGACAAGATGTGCCAATGGATGATTCAGATGCCTGAAGTCGTCTACCGCTTGATGAGCTTGGCGACTGACTATCACATTAAGCTGGCTCAATTCTGCAAGGACACCTTTGGTGTCGAACAGATGTTGTCGCTGGGAGCTTCGGCGGCGGCTTCCAATCAGCTCATCTCCCCGAAACACTTTGAGCAGTTTGCCCTGCCCTATATGAAAGAGCTTCACGAGAAGTTACTGGCAATGGGCTTTAAGCATCTTTGTCATCACCCGTGCGGTGAACATAACCTGAACCTGCCCTACTGGCAACAGGTGCCGATGGGCGACCCGGGCATTGTTTGGTTTGGCAACGAGGTTAACCTGGCAACCGGGGCGAACTATTTTCCCAACGACATCATCGCTGGTAACCTGGATACGACGATTATCCAGAGCGGCACTCCTGAGGAAGTCTATCAGGCAGCGAGGAAGGTAATTGAACAGGGCAAGAGCTTACCTAATGGTTTCATCCTTATTCCTGCTTGTGAGCTACCGCCCTATGCCCCTGTTGAGAACATCAAGGCAATCACCCGAGCCCTCAACGACTTCGGCTGGTACGATTAGAGTAAGCGAAAGTAATACAATAAGCAAAAGGAGGGTAACAATAGTGAAGCGAAAAATAGTCTGGTTGGTGGTCAGCTGCCTGATGGTGCTGGCGCTATTGGCAGCATCTTGTACTAAGGCTGAAGCACCAGCGACTAAAGAGACGACACCAGCCACTAAAGAGACAACGCCAGCCACCAAAGAGACGACCCCAGCGGCGAAAGAAGCGGCACCAGCGGTTGCCGAAACCCCCAAATACGGGGGGGCACTGATTTATGGCCGTAATACGGGGATTTTAAACTGGGACGAGACTTACCAGCCGACATGGACATTAGCTTCTAACCTGGTATTGGTTAATGAGGAATTGACAATTGGCGACTGGGCACAGGGACCGGCTGGCACCAATGAGTTTGATTTTGCCGGCTCCGGCTATTATACCGTCCCTAGTGGTGAGACAGGCTTGCTGGCGGAAAGTTGGGAACTTCCCGATGATACGACCATCATCTGGCACCTCCGTAAAGGAATTCACTGGGCACTTGACCCGAATAACGCCGCCAGCCGGCTGGTGGGCGGGCGTGAGCTCATCGCTAATGATGTTGTCTTTAACATCAGACGGCAATATTTTGATAATCCGGGAACGACGATGTACAGCACGGCTGGTGCGGCACGACCGCTGGATGTCTCCGCCCCGGATAAGTATACGGTGGTGGTCAAGGCGCCCAAAGGATTGATTGGGATGACCTGGGAGTATATCACGGAAACGTGCCGGGTAATGGCCCCGGAGGTAGCCCAGAAATACGGCGACTATCAGAAATGGGAGAATTCGGTGGGTACCGGTCCCTTCATCCTGAAGGATTATGTGCCGATGAGCTCGGCGACCTGGGAACGGAACCCCAGCTACTGGGGGACGGACCCGGTCGGCCCGGGCAAGGGCAACCAGCTCCCCTATGTTGATAGTGTCAAGCAGCTCATTATTCCTAACATAGCGACCCGACTGGCGGCACTGCGTACCGGGAAGGTTGACTACGATTCCGGCGGCTACACGGCGGCGGATGCCAAACAGCTACTGCAGTCTAGTCCGCAATTAAAGTATGTCAAAGATATGGGTGGTTACCCAATTATTGCTATGAGATTAGACAAGGCCGGGCTCCCCTGGGCGCCGCAGGATGACCCCAATGCCCTAAAAGTACGGCGGGCACTGAACCTGGCGACCAATAACCAGGAGATAAAAGATGTTGTCTACGGGGGAGAGGGGGAGATACTAAGTTATAAGATAGTGCCCCACAAGATATTTAAGAACGTCTATACCCCGCTTGACCAGCTCCCTACGGAGAGCCGCGAGCTATTTGAGTATCACCCGGACAAGGCCAAGCAGCTACTAACCGAGGCTGGTTACCCCACTGGCTTCAAGGCGAATATGGTAGTGCGGTCAAGTAACGCCGTAGCGTTAGACGTGTCTCAGTTGCTAAAAAACTACTGGGGGAAAGTTGGGATTGACCTCGAGATTAAACCAATGGATGATTCTGCCATGCAAGCTTTTCAATTGAAGCATACCCATGACCAAATGTACTATCATGGCCGGTCATCATTTAATCCGCATGTGATGTATTCTTCGCTGACTGGCGGGATGTACAACATGAGCATCGTGAGTGACCCCAAGCTTGATAACTACTATGAAAAGATGGCGGGCGCCTACTTTGACCGGGTAAAGCGCGATGCCTTAATGAAGGAGATGAACCTTTATGTTCTCCCTCTAGCTCACTATGTTTATATACCACTCCCCTATTATTACTATTTCTGGCAGCCCTGGATGAAGAACTACCATGGTGAGAGGTCAGTAGGTAACATGAATACCGGGGGTGAAATGAAGTGGGTTTGGATTGACCAAGAGATGAGGAAGTCTCTGACGGGACGCTAGAGAGCTCTCAATGACTTCGGCTGGTATGATTAAGCAATAAAATAAATATACAAAAGGAGGTTAGGACAATGAAGACAAGAGTAAGAAAAGCGACGATGACCAACAAAGAGAGGGTGGAGGCATTACTAAGGAGAGAGAAGCCTGACCGGGTGCCTTTCTGGCCGGGCGGCACGAGCTTTGCTGTACTATGCCAGGGAGGTTCCATTGCTGACCGATACACCTGTGAACCAAAGGTGATGAGCAGGGTGTATCAAGCTGAAAAGAAAGCTTGTCACGAGTTTGACTGGGTCTTCGCTCCAAATTTTATGGCTCTTCGAGCCAACCGCGGAGCGTTCGGTGGTGAAGTTGGTTTACCCACTAATAAATATTCTCAGGGACAATTTGTTGTCAAGTTCGCC
The DNA here is from genome assembly GCA_016202555.1 of Chloroflexota bacterium. Lineage (GTDB taxonomy): Bacteria > Chloroflexota > Dehalococcoidia > Dehalococcoidales > UBA2162 > JACQOL01. Next base: position 7,746 of record JACQOL010000036.1, read on the forward strand.
GTCGAAACTGCGGAAGAGGTGATGGCACTGAAACAACCTGATGTCAAAACCATTTACTCCTCTTTGATGGATTTCTATAAGTGGGTAATCCAGGATGAGGATGCCAACAAACCATTTAAGGCCACTTTTGGTTGTCTTAGTGTGATGAACACCGCCGCCGGTATCGCTGGCTATGACAAGCTGTGCAAATGGATGCTTCAGAAGCCGGAAATCGCCCACCACTTGATTCGTTTGGCGGCTGACTATCAGATTGCCACCGCTCAATACTTCAGTGATATCTTTGGTGTCAACCGGATATTACCGACCGGAGCGAACGCAGCGGCATCCAATCAGCTAATCTCCCCGAAACACTTTGAGCAGTTTGCCCTGCCTTATCTCAAAGAGGTTCACCAAAAAGTACTGGCGATGGGCTTTAAGCATCTTCAGCAACACCCTTGCGGTGAACATAACTTAAACCTGCCTTACTGGCAACAGGTGCCGCTGGGCGACCCGGGGATTTTTTACCTTGGTAATGAAGTTGACCTGGAAACAGCGGCGAACTATTTTCCCAACGACATCATTGAAGGTAACCTGGATACGACGGTTATCCAGTGCGGCACCCCGGAAGAAGTTTATCAGGAGGCAAGGAAGGTAATTGAGCAAGGCAAGAGCTTATCTAATGGCTTTATCCTCCGTCCCGCCTGTGAGCTACCGCCACTAGCCCCCGTTGATAACATCAGGGCAATCACCCGAGCCCTCAATGACTTCGGCTGGTATGATTAGGATAAAATAAATATAATAAGGAGGATACCATGAAGACAAGAGTAAGAAAGGCGACGATGACCAACAAAGA
>JACQOL010000039.1 GCA_016202555.1 Chloroflexota bacterium
ATCATCGCCACCTGTCTGGTTGATACCGGCAGCCGTATGGATGACCTTATCTACGAGGAGTTTAAGGGGACGGGCAATATGGAAGTCCACCTTGACCGCCGATTAGCTGAACGCCGAACCTTCCCAGCAATCGATATTCAGCGCAGCGGCACCCGACGGGAAGAGCTACTGCTGGATGAAGAGACTCTGAAGCAGGTATGGTTACTACGACGGATGGTATCGATGATTTCAGCTAACTCAAACAGCTTTGTTGAAACCACGGAACGGGTTCTTGACCGTCTACGCAAAACAAAAACCAATGCTGAATTTCTGGCTACCCTAAGTCGGGAAATATAAGCTGTGGCAAAATCTCTCTAATCTACTCCTCCCCTCTAGCCCCACGGCATCAAGCTTGTTTAATTCGGTTGAGAATAAATTTCCCAATCTCTTTACTCTTTAGCTATCCGTTCTTTAGTTTGACGCCTGCAGGTCAATCACCTAATATTAGCTTAAGTCGAAATAGCGTGCCGATAATAATCAATTCGGAGCACCAGTAGTCGATGAAACTAATGATTAGTCGCCAGATGATGGTGGTAATGTCTGTTCTGGCTCTAGGCGTCTTTGCCATGGCCACTCTGTCACCAATGATGCCTCTCTACCTCAGCTCCGTCGGAGTTAGTCCTCAGATAATGGGGCTGATGCTTTCTACAGCGATGGTAGGGATGATTATTGGTGTAATTTCTTGGGGGTTGGTGGCCGATAAAATCGGGGCCAAACTGCCGCTAAGCGTCGGAACCTTCCTTGCTGGTCTGGTGGTTTTCACTTTTCTCTTAACACAGAATGTAGCTTTTACCTTCATAATTTTCCTCTTCTGGGGGCTGGTCCGTTCCGCCCTTTTTAGTCCCAGCCGAGGCTATATTGGCGCCAATGCCCCAGCACTAAAAAAATCTACCTTTATGGCGATCATTGCTATGGAGATGGCAGCTTCACAAACCATTGGTGCTCTCCCCGGTGGTTTTCTGGTCGACCATCTGGGATTCCAGGCCGTATTCTTTGTCTCCGGCGGTATTAGCCTACTAGCGGGCATCACCGTGCTGTTCGGTTTCAGGCAAGCTCACCGGCTAAAGGCTAATACAATCACTGACGAGGTTCCCCCTCTCGGTAACCTACCAACTTCAGGACAGAAAATAAACTACCGCCTGTTCGCTACCCAGTGCCTAATAACCATCCTTCAGGGCTGGGGACGAGGCACCATGACGGCATTTCTACCGCTTCTTGCCACCCGGGTATTGGGGTTATCGGCTACTAAAGTTGGTGTCCTATTTACCATCAGTACGATTCCTGCTATCTTGATGAGTGTTCCGATGGGTATGCTCGCCGACCGGATAGGCAAGAAAGCATTGATGATATTCGGACTGGTGATATCGGCAGCAGCTCTGGCAGGCATTGCTTTTAGCCCGAGCTATAGCTGGCTGATAGTCTCTGTCTTTGCCATCGGAGTCAGCGGTGCGGCATTTAACCCGGCGGCGCTAGGCACGATTTCAGACTTAGCACCACGAAACCAGCAGAGTACTGCTATGGGGTTTTATGGTGCCTTCGGTGAGAACATCGGCGTTGTCGCCGGTCAGTCCTTAGGCGGCTTTATCTGGGGGGCTTGGGGACCTCAATCGGCCTTTCTTACAGGCAGTGTAACCAGCACTCTGGGACTGCTTATCTGTCTTCTGCTCCTAAAAGTCCGCTAAACTATGCTAAAATAGAGTAAGACTACTCGTGAGGAGTGAAGTTGACTAATCACCTTATTACCGAGCAATTAAAGCAGCTACCAACCAATCCCGGTGTCTACCTGATGAGAGATACCGAGGGAAATATACTCTATGTCGGTAAGGCAGCTAGCCTGCGCCAGCGGGTAAGGTCCTATTTTGGTAGCGAACAAAAACTGACAATCAAACTGCAACGGATGGTGGCGCGAGTCAACAACCTCGACTTCCTGGTGACCAATTCGGAACAGGAAGCCCTCATCCTTGAATTAAACCTGATAAAGAGACACCGTCCTTACTATAATGTCCGCCTTAAAGATGATAAGACTTTCCCTTACCTCAAGATTAACCTCAACGAAGATTGGCCCCGGGTGTATGTTACCCGGCGTCTGGAAGAGAATGGGGGGCGCTACTTCGGCCCCTTTGCCAGCGCCAGGTCGGTACGGCAGACCCTGAAAATACTCAAAGGAATCTTCCCATTTCGTTCCTGTTCCCGAACTATCACCGGTGGTGACCGGCGACCCTGTCTTGACTATTACATCCACCGTTGCCTCGGACCCTGTATCGGTGCCGTGAGCCAAACGGAATACGCTGAGGTGATAAAACGTGTAATACTTTTCCTGGAGGGAAAACAGGGTAAGGTAGTCCAGGAGCTTAAGAGCCAGATGCAAAAGGCATCTGGAGATTTAGATTTTGAAAAGGCAGGGTTACTTAGAGACCAGATACAAGCAATAGAGCGGGTGATTGAAGGGCAAAGAATCGCCACCACAGTCAGAGGCGAGCAGGATGTAATTGCCTTCGCTCAGGATAAAGACCGGGCTTATGTTCAGATTTTCTTTATCCGTGGTGGTAAGCTGATTGGGCGGGAGAGCTTTGTCCTGCAGGGCACCAGTTCCGAAGAGCCAAAACAAATTATGTCCGGCTTTATCAAGCAGTTTTATGGCTCGGCTCTTTATATACCCCCTTTGTTGCTCCTCCAGCACCCGGTAGCGGATAAAAAAGTTATTGAGGACTGGCTACAAAACAAAAGAGGAAGCAGGGTTTATCTTCAGGTACCCTACCGGGGCAACAAAAAACAACTGGTCAAAATTGTCGCCGAAAATGCTGAACAGGGTCTGCGGCAACTGATGATTAAGCAGCCAGCGGCTCTTTTAGCACTAACAGAGGCCCTGGCTGAAATAAAAAAGGAGCTTCACCTGCCCCATTTGCCGGCTCGTATCGAGTGCTATGACATATCCCACCTACAAGGTAAGGCAGCGGTAGGTAGCCTGGTCGTCTTTGAACAGGGGAAGCCAAAACCGGCCCACTACCGGCGCTTCAGAATCAAAACAGTATCAGGAGTTGATGACTATGCCATGCTCCAGGAAGTGCTGCGGCGGCGATTTAAGAGGAACAGCCTGCAGAGCAATTCCGCCACCGATGCCTGGAAAATCTTACCTGACCTTATCCTTATTGACGGCGGCAAGGGACAGCTCAACGCCATCCTGGAAGTAATGGCTGAGGTAGGCGCCGGGTCGGTGCCTGTTGCCAGCCTAGCTAAGGAGAATGAAGAGGTTTTTATCCCTGAGCAATCAGCGGCGATTAAGCTGCCACTTAGTTCTCCGGCTCTCCAGTTGCTGCAGCGTGTCAGGGATGAGGCGCATCGCTTTGCCTTAGGTTTTCACCATAAAATTCGCCGGAAGGACACCTTTACTTCAGCACTGGATGCTATTCCCGGCGTCGGCCCACGACGGAAACGTGCTTTACTGCAACAGTTTGGCTCGGTTCAGACTATCCGTGAGTCTTCCGCCAAGGAGCTAGCGGCAGCCAAAGGAGTCAGCCAGAGTCTGGCTCAAAAAATCAAGGAATATCTGTGATTTAGCCCCCCCCAAAAGGGGGCCTTCGTCCGTAAAACGTGATATCAGACACGTTTCATCAGGAGGTTACAATGCCTGTGCGTCCTGGCTGGAATGAGGAATACTGGAAGCAACTTGATAAAGAGACGGCCAAAAAACTAAGGACAATGTGTCCCCGTTGCGGGAGCACTAACACCTATTACAACAAACAGTACCAGAGCTGGCGCTGCGGGAAGTGCGAAAATTCCTTCGTAGTCGAGGGATTTAGTGAGCGGAAACCCTGGTGGCAGCGCCTGCTGGGAAGAGGTGATTAGTATTAAACCCTATCCCCTTAATAAATCTGGTTCCCTCGAGATATACAGCGATACTGAATCTAGGGCATAATCTTGATTAATTCAGCTTCTATAGCCTCTTTATTGGGGAAAGCGCCGATTACTTTTTGCCGGATGACACCGTCCTTATCAATAAGGAATGTGGTCGGGATGGCAGTAATACCGTAAGCTTTAGCCACCTTCATATCAGTATCCATAGGTACTGTCATCGAAAGATTAAGCTCGGTCATAAACTTCTGTATAGTGGCAGATTTTTCCCCGATATCAACTTCCAGTACAACCAGCCCCTTATCTAAATAGCTATCGTGTATTTGCTGGAGAAAGGGCATTTCAGCTTTACAGGGTGGGCACCAGGTTGCCCAGAAGTTAATCAGCACCGGCTTACCCCGCAGACCACTCAGTGAAACGGTCTGCCCGTCAAGAG
>JACQOL010000040.1 GCA_016202555.1 Chloroflexota bacterium
GATGCAGTTGTCAATAGTTTTTGGTGCGGTACCAGAGATTATTTTGTTACCTCGCCTACCCTAGTGCTCCGCCATAAAAACGTTATGGCACCCTGGTTCAAAAGTTGTCAACTGACCAGGCAACCGCTATAATCGGACCTGTGAAGGCGAAGCAATTACACACTTGGCAGCTTAGCTCTACTCAGGCTTCGGAGCTACAGCGTCAACTGGCAGCTCAGGTTTCTAGAAACAGCCAGGTTACTGTTCCCCACTTTATTGCCGGCGTGGATATTGCTGCCGGCAAAGCAGGGGAGATGGCTACCGGAGCGATAGTTGTCCTGAGCTATCCTGAACTTAAAGTGGTGGAAACAAGCATCGCCCGGGGACGACTTGAATTCCCTTATATTCCGGGGCTTTTATCCTTCCGTGAATTACCCCTTACACTGGCGGCTGGTGAGGGACTCAGTATTACCCCTGACTTAATCCTGGTTGATGGTCAGGGGATTGCCCACCCCCGCCGATTTGGGCTTGCCTCTCACCTGGGGCTTATCTGGGATATACCGACAATTGGTTGTGCCAAATCCAAGCTCTGCGGCAGCAATGAAGTGCCATCTGATGAGCCGGGTTATTATGCCGAGATAATTGATGGCGGTGAGACTATCGGGGTAGCTCTGCGAACCAGAGCCGAAACCAAGCCCGTTTATGTTTCTATTGGTCATAAGGTTGACCTGGAGACGGCGATTTACTGGGTGCTGAAGTGTTGCCGTGGTTACCGTCTACCCGAACCGACTCGTCTGGCTCACCTGGCGGCGGGAGGCAATCTGAAACCAGAAAGAACTACCTTAACGCCCACGGTTAGCTAAATTAGCTAGTAATAAAGAACATAAGGGAGGCAGCCTATGGAAGAACTAAAGGACAAATTACATGACTTGCAGACCAGAATTTCGATAGCCATGGTGCACCTTTGACATTACGAATCGGGAAGGAGAAATTACCAAATTAGAGACACGCTCAGCCCAGCCCGATTTCTGGTTAGACCCGACCGAAGCCCAGAAGACGATGCGCCAGTTAGCCGAGCAAAAGAAGCTGGTTGAGAAATGGCGGGCACTGGAGAAAAGGATTACCGACATTACTGAAATGCTGCCATTAGCTGAAGAGGAAGCTTCTTTTCTGGAAGAGGTTGAGTCGGCAATAGTAGCCGCCACCTCTCAACTTGAGGCGATGGAACTGGAGGCGGCTTTTAGCAGTGAATATGATGTCAGGAATGCTATCCTGGCAATTCACGCCGGAGCCGGCGGTACCGAAGCTCAAGACTGGGCGGAGATGCTAATGAGGATGTATCTCCGCTGGGCGGAACGCCATGGTTATAAAGCTGAGGTATTGGATATTTCTTCCGGTGAAGAAGCTGGGATAAAGAGCGCCACCATTACCGTTAACGGTGGGGATGCCTATGGCTACTTAAAATCAGAGCACGGCGTCCACCGCTTGGTTCGTCTTTCTCCCTTTGATGCCGACCACGCCCGTCATACCTCTTTTGTCCTGGTGGAGGTGATGCCCGAAGCCGAAGCTAATGTTGATGTTAATATAAAGCCCGAAGACTTGAAGATAGATACATTCAGGTCAAGCGGAGCGGGAGGGCAGAATGTACAGAAGACAAGCACGGCCGTCCGACTTACTCACCTGCCCACCGGGCTGGTGGTTACCTGCCAGACCGAACGTTCTCAGCACCAGAATAAAGAAATTGCCCTGAAGATTTTGCAGACCCGACTGCTAAACCTGGAGCTAACCAAGCGAGCTGAGGAAAGAGCCCGGCTGAAAGGCAAACGCATTAGTGCCGGCTGGGGGAACCAGATTAGAAGCTATGTTCTCCACCCGTATAAAATGGTTAAAGACCACCGGACTGACTATCAAAGCGGTGACCCCGATGCGGTACTGGATGGAGAGCTGGATGGCTTTATTACCGCCTATCTCAGGTCTCTGGTGGGTCAAGAAGAATGATTGAGTAGTCCGCCGGCTAGCTCATTTGATTATCTTTATCTTTATGCTAAAATAATAGGCAGAGTATATTCTACCTGGTTAAAAGGGAGGAGATGCTATGAGAAAGATAAAATCCTCAGAGATTACTCCCGAACACCTTTATCTTTCAAGGCGCCGGTTTCTGATTAGTGCCGGGGCACTAGTTGCCAGCACGATGCTTTTCGGTGCTTGCCGGCCGGGTAGTCCCGAAACTCCTGACCTCCAACCACCCAGCCCGGGTACAGACGAGCTGGGTGATAAAATAACGCCCTATAAGGATATCACCCACTATAACAACTTCTACGAGTTCTCCCTGCAGAAAGAAGATGTTGCCGACCTGGCGAAAAACTTCAAAACCTCTCCCTGGACAGTAACGGTGGGCGGACTGGTCAGACAACCACAGACCTTTGATATTGATGACCTGAGACGCAGATTCCCTGCAGAGGAACGAATCTACCGTCTGCGCTGTGTTGAAGCCTGGTCAATGGTAATTCCCTGGGAAGGGTTTCCTCTGGCTAAACTTCTTGAGATGGTAGAACCGAAAGCCGAGGCAAAATATGTGCGCTTTGAATCGCTCTATGACCCGAAACAAATGCCAATGCGGGATATACCCTTTGAGTGGCCCTATGTTGAAGGGTTACGTCTGGATGAAGCCAGGCACAACCTGACATTACTGGCAACCGGTATTTACGGCAAGTCCTTGTTACCCCAGAACGGGGCGCCGCTGCGTCTGGTTGTCCCCTGGAAATACGGTTACAAGAGCATCAAATCAATTGTCAAGATTGACCTGGTAGCAGAAATGCCACTCTCTTTTTGGGTAAAGCAAAGCGCCGAGGAGTATGGCTTCTACGCTAATATCAATCCCGAAGTTCCCCATCCCCGCTGGTCTCAGGCAAGCGAGCGCCGCATCGGGGAAGCAAAACGGCGGGCGACCTTGCTCTTCAATAGTTACGACAAAGAGGTAACCAACCTCTATCAGGGGATGGATTTGAGTAACTTCTTCTGATGTCCAGGCTTTCGACCTTCTGGTGGCAACTGGTAGCCCATATTGGAGCGCTGACGCCACTAGCTCTCATTATTTGGAATTTCACCCAGGACCAGTTGACGGCCAACCCCATCCGGGCAATCCAACTCCGTACTGGTAGGTCAGCACTGGTGCTTTTAATGCTTTCCCTGGCTTGTACCCCATTGAGTAAGGTCCCCCGCCTGCGATGGGTGCTTAAGCTACGCCGTCTTCTCGGGCTTTATGCCTTTACCTATGCCAGCTTACATTTGCTGAACTTTATCGGTATTGATTATGGCTTTAACCTGGCTTTACTACGAAAAGACCTGGCTGAGAAATATTTTATCTTTCTTGGTTTGACAGCTTTTATTTGCTTGCTACTCCTGGCAATAACATCCACTAAAGGATGGCAGCAGCGACTGGGTAAAAACTGGCAGAGACTACACTGGTTAGTCTATCTGGCAGCCTTATTAGTGATAACTCATTTCTTCTTGTCGGTTAAGGCAGACAGGCGGGCGCCATTACTCTACGGTGCCATTGTCCTTTTGTTGCTGCTGGTTCGTCTACCGGGGTTTTTGAAAACGATAAGCCGCCGCCGGCATCAATTTAAGAAATGAAGACGGTATGTTAGGTAATGAGGCATTGCTAATAAGTCTACTTTTCGGCTAAACTAAACTGCTATGACAAAGTCTTCACCCAAGAAGATGGACTCCTTTACCATCCATGACCTACCGGTTTCGGAACGACCCCGGGAGAGGTTACAGAAATTCGGAGTAGAAGCCCTCTCAGCCCCGGAAATTCTGGCTTTGATTCTGGGTCGGGGTATCGCCGGCGAGTCGGTAATGGTAACGGCACAGAGATTACTTAGCCAGTTTGGCAACCTCAAAGGACTGGCTGGTGCCTCGGTCGAGGAGCTATCCCAGGTGAGGGGGATTGGTCTGGCTAAGGCATCCCAGCTCAAGGCCGCTTTTGAGCTGGCCAACCGGCTGGAAGACTATCCCGAATCTGACAGAAAGCTGTCAGTGAAGACCCCTGACGAGGTGGTGAGCCTGGTGAAGAGCCAGTTAAGGGGTAAAAAGAAGGAGCATTTTCTGGTGCTTTTGCTGGATACCAGAGGAC